>JAJYDP010000465.1 GCA_021777365.1 Chloroflexota bacterium
GCGGCAGGGCGGTGGGCCCCGCCCGTCCCGTCACGCCCGATCTCCCAGCCGGTCGGCCAGCGCGGCCGCGCGTTCCCGGAGTTCCCCGGCACGGGCCCGGGCGCCCTCGACCACGCTCGCGGGCGCCCGGGCGACGAAGTCGGCGTTGGCGAGCCTGGCCTCCGCGGCGACAAGCAGCCGCCGCGTCTCCTCCAGCTCGCGCTCCAGCCTCGCGCGTTCACGGGCCAGATCGGCGGAGCCCCGCGTGACCCCGGCGGCGTGCCGCCCCGCCACCACCGAGAGCCCGTCGCCGGCGTCCTCAAGCGCCTCACGGGTCGCCACGGGGACGAGACGCGTTCGCGCCAGCGGCGCCAGCGATGCGGCGAGCTGTCCGAACGTCTCGCGTGTCTCCCGATCGTCCAGGTAGAGCCTGCCCTCGAGCCACTCGCCCGGGTCGATGCCCGACTCCGCCCGGGCGTTACGGATCCCCCGTACCACTTCGACCAGGTCGCGAACTGGCCGCTCTGCGGCATCCTGGTCGGGCACCAGCGCGCGCTCCTCCGCACCCGTCGGCCAGTCGGCGACGATCAGCAGACCCGGATCTCCCGGACGGTGCGGCAGCCGCTGCCAGATGTCCTCCGTGATGAACGGCATCACCGGGTGCAGGAGCCGCAGGTACCGGTCCAGGACCCAGGCCAGCACCCGCCACGTGGCGACACGCTCCGCGGGCGGCGCCCCTGCCCGGAGCCGGCCCTTCGACAGCTCGATGTACCAGTCGCAGTACTCGCTCCACACCGCCTCGTAGAGGGACCACGCGGCGTCGCCGACGCGAAGCTCCTCGTACGCGGCGGAGATCGCCGAGATCCTGGTCGCCACCCGGCTCAGGATCCAGCGCTCGGCCGGGCCGAGGTCGAGGCCCGAGGGTAGCTCGAGCGGGGCGTCCGGGTCCAGCTCGGCCGGCCGCGCCCCGAGCACGAAGCGCGCCGCGTTCCAGAGCTTGTTGCCGAAGTTGCGCGCGCTCTCGAGCTTGGCCCGCCCCAGCCGCGTGTCCGCGCCGGGCGCCACCCCGTAGACCAGCGCGAAGCGCAACGCGTCCGCCCCGAGCTCGTCGATCAGGGCGAGCGGGTCGATCACGTTGCCCTTCGTCTTCGACATCTTCTGGCCGTACGGGTCGCGGATCAGCCCGCTCAGGTACACCTGGCGGAACGGCGCCTCGCCCATCAGCCACTCGCCCAGCATCATCATCCGGGCGACCCAGAAGAAGAGGATGTCGTAGCCGGTCTCCAGGACCGTGCCCGGATAGAACCGGTCGAGATCGAGCGTGGGGTCCGGCCAGCCCAGGGTGGAGAACGGCCACAGGCCGCTCGAGAACCACGTGTCGAAGATGTCCTCTTCCTGCACCAGTTCGGCCTCGGCGCGACCGCAGGTCGCGCACACGTCGGGGCCGTGTTCGTTGTCGGAGACCGTCACGTGCCCATCCGGGCAGTACCAGGCGGGGATCCGGTGGCCCCACCACAGCTGCCGGCTGAGGTTCCAATCGCGGATGTTCTCGAGCCAGTTGAAGTACACCTTCTCGAAGCGCCGGGGCACGATCCGGGTCCGGCCCGACCGGACCGCCGTGAGGGCCTTCTCCGCGAGCGGACCGGTCCGCACGAACCACTGCGTCTTGAGCCGCGGCTCGACCACGTCGTCGCTGCGCTGGCAATGCCCCACCATCATGTCGTGAGGCGTGACGGCCTCGAGGTCGCCCATGGTCTCGAGATCTGCGACGATCCGGCTGCGGGCGGCGTAGCGGTCCAGCCCGTCGTAGGCCGTGCCGGTCCCCGAGACGCGCCCCTCGTCGTCCAGCACGGTCACGAAGGCCAGCCCGTGGCGCTTCCCGGTGGCGTAATCGTCCTGGTCATGCGCCGGCGTGATCTTGACCGCGCCGGTGCCGAACTCCCTGTCCACCACGTCATCCGTGACCACGGCCACGTCGCGACCGACGAACGGCACGCGCACGGACCGTCCCACCAGCGCGCGATAGCGCGGATCCTCGGGGTGGACCGCGACCGCCGTGTCGCCAAGGAGCGTCTCGGGCCGGGTGGTGGCAACCGCGATCCACTCGTCCGGATCGGCCGTACCGTCGGCGCGGACCACGTGGTAGCGGATCGTCCAGAGCGAGCCCTTCTCGGGCTTCGGGATCACCTCCAGGTCCGAGACACTGGTGCGGCATCCCGGGCACCAGTTGATCAGCGCCTCGGTCCGGTACGCGAGGCCGTCGTCGTGCAGCCGCTTGAACGCCACGCGGACCGCGCGGGCCGAGACGGCGTCCATCGTGAAGCGCTCACGCCGCCAGTCCGCCGACGCTCCAAATCGGCGGTGCTGGTCCGCGATGACCCCCTGCACGTCACGAACGAAGCGCCACATGCGCTCGAGGTACCGCTCTCGGCCGAGCGATTCCCGGCTCGCGCCCTCCTCGGCGATCAGGCGGTCCAGCACGTACTGGGCGGCGATCGAGGCATGATCCTTGCCAGGCAGCCAGAGGGTCGGACGGCGCGTCATCCGCGCGTGACGGACCAGGGCGTCCTCCACGGTGGCCCGCTGCGCATGCCCGAGGTGGAGCGCTCCGGTGACGTTCGGCGGCGGCTGGATGATCACGAACGGCGCCTTCGACCAGTCGGCGCGGCTCCCGGTCCCGTCGGGGGCGAAGACGTCCGCGGCTTCCCAGCGATCGTACAGGCCAGGCTCGACCTGGTCGGGCTGGTAGGCCTTCGGCAACTCGTGACGGCCGCCCGTGCCGGCCGTCACGGTCGTCTCCATCCCGTCGTTCGTGTCGCTCATCCTTGCCTCAGTCTCCCTCGTGGCGCTGTTCGCCGCCTCGTGGCCCTGTTCGCCGCCTCGTGGCCCTGTTCGCCGCCTCGTGGCGCTGTTCGCCGCCTGCCCCTGGTCCGAGGACCGGGAATCGCGAACCCCGCTCGCCCAGCGGACGAACGGGGTCGTGGTACCACCTGCTGGTTCGACGCCCGGCCCGACCGATCATCCCGGTCGGGGCGCTTCACACCTGCGCCGGCCCGATCCGCCGCCTGCCCGGCAGGCTCCGCGGCCCCTGGCCGACCTGGCCTGTCGCCCACCCGGACGCCCTCTCGACGCGCTAACGGGCGTCAGCCGCACGGCTCGCGGGCGACCTTCGCGCCACCCGTCTCCCCGCGGGCTCACAGCCACCGGCACGCGGTCTCTGTGGTCGGTGCGGCGCTACTCTTCCCGGTCGTCGCCGTGAAGGATGAGAGGGTAGCACACGCGTCCTCGAGTCCGGTCTGGTCCGCGCCGCTGCACCCGGGCGGCGCCCGGCGGCTCGCCTTGCCGCTGGGCGGTGCACGGGGGCCCGCTTTATCCGCTGATGCACATCACGGGAGCCGTATCCGCGCAGGAAGCCCGCCTTATCCGCTGATGCACACCAGGAGGCCCTTACGGGCACTGGCGGTGCGCCGCGAGCGCTCGGTCACGTGCAGAATCAACGTGCGCACGATCAGAAACGCGTTTCCGAACCGGACACGGGTCCAGAACTGCGGCACCGCCCTACGTAAGGCCCCCGCGGTGTTCGATAGCGGAATTCGGCTCGCGCCAGGTCGGGCGGGAACCGACCCGAGCAGGGGACGGCGCGCGCGCGGCCAATGTGGCGCCGCATGCAGGGACCGCCACTACGCGTCGGGCCTGCGATCAGCGCGGCGCGGATGTGTACCGACGCGCGCCGGCGTGCGCGACGAGCTCCCCAGACGCGCCGGCATCCGCGACGAGCCCCGCCCGCCGCGCCACCGTCTACGCGCTGGCGCCCTCGATCAGGGCGTCGTAGTTGGTCTCGTCGACGCCCTTGTCCAGCTGGGCCTGCGTGAGGAGCAGCGGTGGCCGCCGGCCGCGGATCGTCTCCTCGGTAATGATGCACTTGCGGATGTCGGCGCGCTCCGGGATCTCGAACATCACGTCGAGCAGCGCCTCCTCGACGATCGACCGGAGCGCCCGGGCGCCGGTCTTGCGGGCCAGCGCCAGCTCCGCCGCGGCCTCGAGCGACGCCGGCGTGAACGCCAGCTCGACCTTGTCGAGCGAGAGGAACTTCTGGTACTGCCGCGTGACCGCGTTCTTGGGCTCCCTGGCGACACGCACCAGGTCCGCGAGCGTGAGCGGGGCGAGGGTGACGATCACCGGGAGCCGGCCCACGAACTCGGGGATGAGCCCGAACCGCAGCAGATCCTCCGGCATCAGCTTCTCGAGGATTCGCTCGCGCTCCACCCTCGACATGTGGGCCTCGGAGCCGAATCCGATCGAGCGCCGGCCCACGCGCTCCTCCACGATCTTCTCGAGCCCCTCGAAGGCCCCACCGCAGATGAAGAGGATATTGGTGGTGTCGATCTGGATGAAGTCCTGGTGGGGGTGCTTGCGCCCGCCCTGGGGCGGCACGTTGGCCACCGTGCCCTCGAGGATCTTCAGCAGTGCCTGCTGCACCCCCTCCCCCGACACGTCGCGCGTGATCGAGGGGTTGTCCGCCTTGCGGGCGATCTTGTCGATCTCGTCGATGTAGATGATGCCGCGCTGCGCCCGCTGCACGTCGAAGTCGGCAGACTGGATCAGGCGCAGCAGGATGTTCTCGACGTCCTCCCCGACATACCCGGCCTCGGTGAGGCTGGTGGCGTCCGCGATGCAGAACGGCACGTCCAGGATCTTCGCCAGCGTCTGCGCGAGCAGCGTCTTGCCGG
>JAJYDP010000005.1 GCA_021777365.1 Chloroflexota bacterium
GTACATCCGGCCCAACAGCTCGCCCCGCGCCTGCCCGTCGCCGTGCTCGCCGCTGATCGAGCCGCCGAGGGAGACCACCAGGTCGGCCGCCCGCTCGATGTAGGCCCGGAAGGCCGCCACGCCCTCCGGTGTGTGGAAGTCGAAGTCGTTGCGGACGTGCACGCAGCCCTGGCCGAAGTGCCCGTACCAGGCGCCGTGGTAGCCGAACTCGTCCCAGAGCGCGGAGGCGGCCCGCAGGTACGTCCCGAGCTGCCCGGGAGCCACCGCGGCATCCTCCCAGCCCTCGTGGGTGTGCGTCCCGTCGACGTCGATGGCGGTCGCCCCGAGGCCCGACTCCCGCACCAGCCAGACGCGGGCCTGGCGCTCCGCGTCGTCGTACCGCCGCCAGGTGACGTGCGCCGGCAGGTCGGCCACGAACGCCTCGGCCAGGCGGTCCGCCTCGAGCGGGTCGTTCGACCCGAGCTCCGCGACGAGCCAGCCGTGCCCCTCGGGCAGCAGCGGGAGGTGCTCGACGTTCAGGGGGCGGGCGCGCATCTGGTCGGTGAGCCGCTGGTCGAACCCCTCCAGCGCGAGCAGCGGGTGCCGCAGGAGCGAGGGCACGGCGTCGGCGGCGGCGAAGATGTCCGGGTAGCCCAGCACGACCATGCGGCGATGCCGTGGGCTGACGGCGAGGTGGAGCGTAGCCTCGGTGACCACCACGCAGGTCGACTCCGAGCCGACCAGCGCCCGGGCAACGTGGAAGCCGCGCTCGGGGAGCAGCTCGTCGAGGTTGTAGCCGCTCACCCGCCGGGGGATGTCGGGGAAGCGCTCGCGCACCAGGTCGCCATAGCGGTCGCGGATCGCCCGCAGCCAGCGCAGGATCTCGGCCAGCCGGCCCTCTGCTGCCACTGCGGCCGCGTACGCCGCGTCGTCGTACGCGCCGACCTCGATCGTCTCGCCGCCGTACAGGACGGCCGTGAGCCGGGCGACGTTATCGACCGTCTTGCCGGCGAACAGCGCGTGGCTCCCGCACGAGTTGTTGCCGATCATCCCGCCGAGGGTGCACCAGGCGTGCGTGGCCGGATCGGGGCCGAAGGTGAGTCCGTGCGCCTCGGCCGCGCGGCGCAGGTCGTCGAGCACCACGCCGGGCTGCACGCGCGCGGTCCGCGCCACGGGGTCGATCCCCAGGATCGCGGTCATGTGCCGGCTGACATCCAGGATGACCGCCGTGTTACAGGCCTGTCCGGCGAGGCTCGTCCCTGTCCCGCGCGCCAGCACCGGCACGTCGTGCGCGGCGCACACCCGCATGGTGGCCGCCACGTCGTCGTGGTCGCGCGGAAAGACGATGCCGATGGGGACCTGGCGGTAATTGGACGAGTCGGTGGCGTAGACGGCGCGGGTGGCGGGATCGAAGGCGACCTCGCCGCGCACGGCGGCGGAGAGGTCCGCCTCCAGGACGAGTGACCGTTCGTCGCGTGGCGCCGCGCGCGTTGTGCCGCCGGCGATCATCGTGGCGCGGGGGCAGGAGCGGCTGACCCCCCGGCGTCGACCCGGCGATCCTGCGCCGCCGAGGCCCCGGGACGCAGGGCGGCGATCGCGTCGTCCACGCTGTTGAACACGCGACCCTCGAAGCGGGCCCGCAGTGTCCCGGTGTTCAGCTCGGTCCCCAGGCGGCCGAAGGGATGCGCGAAAGCCAGGACCACCTTGCGGGCCGCCAGCTCGCCGTCCAGCTCGGAGAGCACCTGGGCCCCCGTGAAGTCCACGTCGTCGATCCCGATGGCCTCGATGACCAGCGCGCGGACGGGCTCGCGGGCGTCGTCGACGACCGCGCGGACGCGAGCGGCGAAGTGCTGCGCGTTGGCGTAGAAGAGCGGCGCGTCGTAGCGGAAGACGCGCACGCCCACGGGCAGCGAGGCGTCCGGGTGGTGCCGCTGGGAGACCCACACGCCCTCTGTCCCCGGCAGCCGGGCGAGCACGGCGTCGTGGGGGCGGGCGCTCAGGTAGGTGCGGCGGAGCAGGGCGAGCGCGATCGCCAGGTAGATCCCCTGCTCGATCCCGATCAGCGCCACCACCAGCAGCGTGACGACCGCGATCGCCCATTCCGGGCGGCTGTACCGCGCCACGGTGGCGAGGTCACGCCACTTCACGAGCTTCACGCCGACCGCCACGAGGATCCCCCCGAGCGTCGCCTCCGGCAGGTCCGCCAGCAGTCCGGTCGCCGCCAGCAGCACCGCCGCCACCAGCACGCCGGCGGTCAGGTTGACGACCTGGCTCCGGCCGTTGGACGCGGCGACCACGCCCGTTCTGGTCGGGCTGGCGTCGAGGGCGAAGCCGCCGAGCAGCCCGGAGACCATGCTCGCGGCGCCGACGGCGACGAACTCGCGGTCCACGCGGACGTCGTAGCCGCCGGCGACGGCGAAGCCGCGCGCGGTGGCCGCCGTCTGGGCGAGCACGATGAAGAAGATCGGGATCGCCACGGGCACCAGCGAGCTCACCGCTGCCGGGGTGATGCCGGGGAGCGCCAGTGACGGCAGGCCGGGCGGCAGGGTTCCCACCACGGCGACGCCGTGGTGGCCCAGGTCGAACACGGCGACGGCGACCAGGGATCCCACGACGGCAACCAGCGCCCCCGGGAAGCGGGGGCCGAGGCGCTCGCCGCCGACGACGATGACCAGGACGGCCAGCCCGATCGCCAGCGTGAGCACGTTGGCGCTGTGCAGGTCGCGCACCACCCCGACCAGGCTCGCCACCGTGCCGCCCGGCACCGAGGGGATGCCCAGCAGGACGTGGATCTGGCCGATCACCACCGTGATCCCGATCCCGGACAGGAAGCCGGACATCACCGGGCGCGAGAGCAGGTCCGCCAGGAAGCCCAGGCGCGCGACGCCCGCGACGAGGACGGCGAGGCCGACCAGGAGCCCCAGGAGCACGACGCGCGCGGGGTAATCGGGGGCGGCGACGGCGACGATCGATCCCACGCCCACCGCGATCATCGGGTTGATCGTGGAGTCCGGGCCGATCGACAGCTGCCGGGAGGTCGACAGCAGCACGGCACCCAGCGCGCCGGCGAGGAAGGCGTAGAGCCCGGTGATGGGGGGCATCGCCGCGAGCTTCGCGTCGGCCATGCTCTCCGGGACGCAGATGGCGGCCAGGGTCAGGCCGGCGAGGAGGTCGGTCCCGAGCCAGACACGTGCGTACCCGCGAAGGCTG
This sequence comes from Chloroflexota bacterium, assembly GCA_021777365.1. The sequence continues at coordinate 3,190 of JAJYDP010000005.1, forward strand.
GGGAGGAAGAAGCCCCTCACGTCCATGGCGCCGCTCCCGACAGCCGACCAGGATCAGTCACGACGGCGCGTCAGCGGTCGGGGCTCGCGACCTCGGGCGCGCCGGGGGGAACTGCCTCCGGCGAGCCCGCGCCACCGTGTCCCGGCCGAGCGGCCAGTGCGTCGTCCAGGCGTGCGAGCAGGGACCGGGCACCGAGGCGTTCCAGGATCTCCCGGGACGTGGACGCGGCCGCGCGCACCTCGGGCTCTGTCGGATCGAGCAGGAGCGCCATGTCGATGCCGGTGAGGGCCTCGTCGAAGACCAGGCCGAGGTCCCGCCAGATCCGGCGGGCCTCCCGGTACTGGGCGATCGCCTCGGCGGGGCGGCCCCCGGCGGCGGCCAGGCCCGCGCGGATCGACGCCCGACGTGCCTCCACGGCCGGGGCATGGTACCCACCGCGGTCGATCGCCGCGAGCTCCGCCGAAGCGGCCTCGGGCCGGCCCTCCCAGAGCGCCGCCCTCGCCGCGGACATCCGCTCGCCCGTGGAGCTGACGCCCCCCATGGCAGCGGCCGCGCGATCGAACGCCTGCGCAGCCTCGGCGAGGCGCCCTGCCGCGAACGCCGCGGTCCCCTGCGCGTCGTTCAGCTGCAACAGCAGTGCCGGATCCGCGCGATCCCCCACCAGGCGTTCGATCTCCGCCAGCGTGTCTCCGACGGGTGCGCCGCGGAACGCGGGAACCAGGAGCGCATTTGCCAGGAGCTCCACCCGGCTCGCGGCCGGAGGGTCGTCGGCGAGCGCCTCGGCGAGCACCGCCGTCGACCCGTCCCAGTCGCCCAGCAGGAACCGCTGGAAGCCGAGCCCGGTCGCGTACCCGAAGACCCAGTAGCGCTGGCCGATCCGTCGTGCCAGCGCCAGGCCCTCGCGCTGCGCCTCGAGGCTGGCGGCCGGGTCGATGTCGCCCTGCGAGACCGTCCGGTTGTTCAGCGCGCGCAGCAGCGTGGTCGTGAGCCCGCTCGAGCGTGCCAGCCGTTCTCCGGCCTCGATGACCCCGATCCCCTCCCGGAGGCGGCCAAGGTCGCAGAGCACCGAGCCCTTGGTGACCAGGGCGTCCGCGAGGAGCGCCACGAGGTCCCCGTGCTCGGCGACCTCGAGCGCGCGGTCGGCCATCTCGATGGCCAGACGGTGGTCACCACCGAAGTAGTGGCAGCGTGCCAGCTGGCTGTGGATCGCCACCACCGCGGGATCGTCGCCCAGGTCGTCGAACTCCGCGACCGCGGGCTCGAGGACCGCAAGCGCCGGCGCGGTCCGTCGGGCGTTCAGCAGCGTCCGCCCCAGCGCGGCGACCGCTCGGGCCGTGGCGACCCGGTCTCCCGATGCACGCCGCCGCTCCACCGCCTCGCGCAGGAAGGCCTCGGCATCGTCGTAGCGTGCCGCGCCCGAGGACTCCTCACCGGCATGCTCGCACAGGTCGGCGAGCTCGGCCGGGTCGCGTGTCACGCCGATCGCCTGCCGGAGGAAGGTCACGGCCTGTTCGTGGGCGCCGAGTGCCGCGGCCCGCTCGGCGGCTCCCCTGAGCGCGACGCGCGCCTGACCGGCGAGGGCATCCGCCTCGGGGCCTTCCGCCGCGTTCTGGTGCGCCGCCAGGTAGTGCCCGGCGAGCGCACCGGCGAGCTCGTCCGCGCCGACCGATTCGAAGAACCGGGCGGCGGCGAGATGGCGGGTCTTGCGGTCGGGCCTGGCCAGGGTGTTGTAGGCCACCTCGCGGATGAGCGCCTGGACGAACACGTACTGCCCGCGTTCCGGCGAACGGGGATCCGCCTCGATCGCCAGGATCTCGCGGCGAACGAGTCCCTTGAGACGCTGGTCGAGCGCCGCCTCGGGGACACCGGAGACGACGGAGAGGCTCGCCAGGGTGAAGCTCTGGCCGAGGACCGCAGCGTCCGACACGAGCGCCCGGTCGTCGGGAGCGAGACCGTCGAGACGGCTGGCGATCAGGGCGGTCAGCGTCTCGGGCACGGCCAGCGAGGTCAGGTCCCCCGCCGGGACGTACGTGCCGTCCTCGCCCGGGACGAGGCGGCCCTCCGCGACGAGCATCCGAACGGTCTCCACCGCGTAGAGCGGCACCCCGTCGGCGCGCGCCACGATGGCCCGTGCAGCCACCTCCGGGAGGCCGGGCGTCAGACCGGCGAGGAGCTCGCGCATCGACGCCTCGGCCAGCGGCTCGAGGTAGAGGCTGGTGAAATTGCGCTTGCCGGCCCCCCAGGTGGGCCGGCGCTCGAGGAGCAGGGGACGGGCCAGCGTGATGACGAAGATGGGGACATTCCTGGACCACTCCAGGAGGTGGTCGACGAAGTCGATCAGGCCGGCATCGGCGAAGTGGAAGTCCTCGAAGACCATCACCACCGGTGCCGTGGCGGCGAGCCGCTCGAAGAAGGTGCGCCATGCCCCGAAGAGCTGCTCGGGGTCGGCGACGCTGCGCTCGATCCCGAGCAGCGCGAGCAGCGCAGGTTCGATCCAGCGTCGCTCGGCCTCGTCGGGCACGTGGCGCACGAGCGTCGCCGCGACCTTCTCCCGCGTGGTCGACTCGTCGTCCGCCTCGAGGAGGCCGGCCCGGGCGCGGACCATCTCCCCGAGCGCCCAGAAGCTGATCCCCTCGCCGTAGGCAGGGCTGCGTCCGTCGTGCAGCCAGATGGTCTCGACGAGCCCGTCGAGGTACTTGCGGAGCTCCCACGCGAGCCGGCTCTTGCCAATCCCAGCGGGGCCGATCACCGAGGCGAGCCGCGCGCGGCGATCGCGCGACGTGGCGTGGTAGAGATCCTTGAGCTGGCGGAGCTCGTCGTCCCGGCCCACGAACGGAGCCTCGAGCGTCTCCGCACGGTTCCGCCCACCCCGCTGCGCCACCACCCGCAACGCCCGGAACGCCGGCACCGGTGCGGCCTTGCCCTTGAGGACCTGGGGCCCCGCCTCCTCGAACGCGATCGCCCGGCTCGACGCGCGCTGCGTCGCTTCGCCCACGAGGACCGAGCCCGGCGGCGCGACCGACTGCAGGCGACTCGCGGTGTTCACGAGGTCCCCCGCCACCAGGCCCTGGTTCACCGCACCCAGGGTCACTGCCGCCTCGCCGGTCATGAGGCCGGCCCGGGCCAGCGCGGACGGACCGAGCGCCCGCACCCCGGCCACCAGGTCCAGGGCGGCGCGGACCGCGCGCTCCGCGTCGTCCTCGTGCGCAACCGGGGCTCCCCAAACGGCCATCACCGCGTCGCCGATGAACTTCTCGACCGTGCCGCCGTACCGGCCGATCACGTCCGAGGCGAGCTCGAAGTAGCGCGTCAGCGTGTCGCGGACCTCCTCCGCGTCGCGTTCCTCGGCGAACGGCGTGAACCCCACGAGATCGGCGAAGAGAACCGTGACGAGCCTGCGTTCGGCCTGGGGAACCGTGGCGGGTGCCGGGGCCGGCTCGACGCGCGCGACGGCGCCGGGGCCCTGGGGACGGCGATCGGCTGCTGCTGCCCTCGGCGGGCCGGCGGGTGCCACGTCGAGGGGGCTGGCACACTCACCGCAGAAGCGGTCACCGGGATCGTTGAGGGCGCCGCAGGCGGGACACGCGGACGCCAGCGGCGCGGCGCACTGGGAGCAGAACTTCCGGCCGGGCCTGTTCTCGGCACCGCAGCTCGAGCAGATCACGCCCTCTCGCCTCCTCCTCGACGGTGGGGCGCAGCGTACCCGATGCGGCGCAGACATTCACGCGGCCATCGGTCGGCAAGGAGCCACCGGGACCGGCGGCGCCACCCGGCCCACGGGCGGGTGGGAGGCGGGATCCAGGTCGGGGAAGTGGCTCCGGCGGCAGGACTCGAACCTGCGACCAAGCGGTTAACAGCCGCCCGCTCTACCGACTGAGCTACGCCGGATCGGCAACCGCCGGAGTATAGCCGACCGACCGCCGGGCGGGCGCGCGGCGAGGATCAGGACAGCAGCGCGATCGGGTTGGTGAAGGCCCAGGGCTCGCCGAAGCGCCAGGCCTCGACCCGGTACGACCCCGGGCCCGGGGCGTCCGCGGCGAGTGTCCGGCCGTGGGTCCGCGCGATCTCCTCGCCGTCCCGGAGGATCCGGAGCGACGCCGGGAGTGGGCTCGCCGCGCGCACCTGCGCGCCGCCGGACTTCCACGGCAGCCAGCCGCCCGAACCGACGTGCCGGCCCCCGGAATCCCCCGCGGTGAACTCGAGCCCGAGCGCGTCTCCCAGCCGGCGGTTGGCGAAGTAGAGGCGCCCCTCCCCGATCGCCCGCAGGATCGCGGACCGGGCCGGCTCCAGGTCCGCGGGGAGCGGCTCGTCGAGCAGCAGGTAATTGGTGAACGCCCGGAACACCTGGAGGTACGGGAAGATCGTCCACGTCCGGCCGAACGCGCGGACCCGGAACGCGTGGGCATCCGTCCCGCTCACGCCGACGGTGAGCCGGGCGCCGCCGGCGAAGCGCGGTTCGTCCGATCCGCCCGGGCCGGGGACGGCATCGGCGCGCGAATCGGCCGGGGCATCGGCGGGCCAGTCGGCGGGCGAATCGGCCGGGGCTTCCGCGGCTCCCACTCGTCCGCCGTGCGCCACCGGGAATGGCGCGCCGGCCACCGGCCGATTCAGGTCGTCCCACCAGCGCAGCACGCGGTCGGAAGGACCGCGCAGTCCGGTCCCGGGGAGCAGCGCGTGGAGCAGCCGGTTGCGCGGCGTCAGTCGCTCCGCCCATTCGCTCATGAAGTTCCAGAGCTCGATCCCGCGCATCCCGCGCACCTGCCAGTCGTGCCAGGGATAGGGCGGGAGCGACGGCATCGCCACGCCGCGGCGCTCGTCGGGATGGGCGATGTGGGTCAGGGCACCGCGGTTCCCGAGGATCCCGATCGCCTCGGCCGGGGCGAGGGTCGGATCGAGCGGCTCCGTGCCGAGCGCCGCCGCCTCGCCGTAGACGAGCATGTGGTCGCCGTCGTCCGGCGTCCACTCGTAGCCGACGATGACGACGACGCCGCCGTGGATCCCCTCGAAGCCACGGTACGTGGGGGCGAGGGTGTTGTGGTCGGTCATCCCGATCCATTCGAGCCCGGCCCGCCGGGCGTCGCGGGCGATCTCTTCGAGCGTGCCGGTCCCGTCGCTGAAGACCGAGTGGATGTGGAGGGCTCCGGGGCTGTGGTGGGTCACGAACCTATACTACGGGCCCATGACGGACGGACGGCGCCTTGGATCCCCTCCGCCGACGACGGGCGGGGGTGGACTGCCCGGCGAACCCGCCGGGGACGGCTGGCTGCAGGAGACCCCGGTATCGGAGCGCGTGGTGTACCGCGGCCGCTACCTGACCTTCCGGGTGGACACCATCCGCCACGCGGACGGCGTGGAGCGCGAGCGCGAGCTGGTGCTCCACCCCGGTGCCGTGGCGATCGTGGCGCTGGACGGCGACGACGTGCTGATGGTCCGGCAGTGGCGGCACGCCACCGGCGGGGCGCTGCTCGAGATCCCGGCGGGGACGATCGACACGCTCGCGGACGGCAGCCTCGAGGACCCGGCCATCTGCGCCGCCCGCGAACTGTCCGAGGAGACCGGGATGCGGGCCGCCCGCTGGCGCGACCTGGGGGCGTTCTGGACGGCGCCCGGGTTCACCGACGAGCACATGCACCTGTACCTGGCGCAGGACCTGTCGCCGGACGACGACTCCACGGGGCCGGAGCCGGACGAGCACCTCCGCCTGGTGCGGCGCCCCTGGCGCGAGGCCGTGGCGGCGGCCGAGCGGGGCGAGATCGAGGACGCGAAGTCCCTGGTCGGCCTGCTGCGCGTGGCCCGGATGGCGGAGCGCGGCGAGCTCTGAGGACACGCGGGCGGGCAGCGCACGCGAGGGCCGCGCGCGAGGGCAGGCCCCGCCGCCAGCGCCGCCAGCGGCGCGCGTTCCCCTACAGCAGCGTGGGCGGCCGGTTGCCCTCCAGGCGGTCCAGCGCGTTGCGGTACAGCCGGGACTCCGGCGCGAGGGCGACCGCCAGCCGCAGGTGGGTCCGCGCCTCCTCCTGCCGGCCCAGCTGCTTCAGACCCTGGCCGAGCGCGAAGTGCGCGTACGGCAGGGATGGGTCGATCTCGAGGAGGTCCTCGAAGGTTGCCACGGCCCGCTCGTGCTGGCCGCTGTTGTAGTACGCGCGGCCGAGTGCCTCGAGGATGGAGCCGCGGCGGGGCTCGAGGCCGGCGGCGCGCTGGAGCAGCACCGCGGCCTGGGCGTAGTGGCGGCGGCTCATCAGGGCCTTGCCGCGCTGGAGGAGCCCGTAGGGCGTCTCGCGCTCGAGAAGCTCGTCGACGGCACGCTGCTCCGACCGCGTGAGGCCGCCACGCTCGTCGGGGTCGCCCATCGGCTCATCCGCGCGGTCCTGCGGCGCATCGCCCGCGTCGCCGGTGTCGTGCTCCTGCCGGTCGTCGTCCGATCCGCCGTCCGGGATGCCGTGGTCGCGAGGTTCCATCACCCGAATCCTCGCACGCATCGGCGAAGAGGTCCCCGGCCGGGGGCCGGCCACCCATCCCGGGGAGCGGTCGGCCGCCCGCCCGAGCGTGAGCCCCCCGCCACGTGTGGGTTCGGGCGCTGGCCGGAGGACGACCTCAGCCGCCCGCCAGGCCGCCTCCGTCCACCACCAGCGTGGTGCCCGTGACGAACGTCGCGTCGTCGGAGGCGAGGTAGAGGATCGCGGCAGCGATCTCGTCCGGGCTGCCGACGCGCCCGAGCGGTCGGCCCCGGGCCGAACCTGCCAGCCCGTCCTCGAGGCGTTCCCCGAGCTGGTGGAACTCGCCGCGCAGGAGGGGCGTGTCCGTGTCCCCCGGGCAGACGCAGTTCGCGCGGATCCCATCCGGACCGTGGTCGATCGCGAGCGCGCGCGTCAGGTTCGCCACGGCCGCCTTGGTGGCCGCGTAGCTGACGGAGCGCGGCCCCGCGACCAGGCTCCACCCGGAGCCCACCGTGACGATGGCCCCGCCGCCGCGTTCCCGCATGCGCGGGATCGCCGCCCGGCAGCAGCGGAACAACGCGGTCAGGTTGACCGCGACCACCTCGTCCCACTCGGCGTCGGACGTCTCGAGTGCGGTGTGGCGCCGGATCATCCCGGCCGCGGCCACCAGGATGTCGAGCCCACCGAACGCCCCCACCACCACATCGACGGCGCGATCCGCCGCACCGGGCGCGGTCAGGTCGAGCGGCACCGGGAGCGCACGCCCGCCGGACTCGCGGATGGCATCCGCCACGCGCGCCAGCCCCGTCTCGTCGCGGTCGACCAGCCCGACGGCCGCTCCCTCCCCGCCGAAGCGGACCGCCGTGGCCGCCCCGATCCCCGACGCCGCGCCGGTCACCAGCGCGACCCGCCCCGCCAGTCGACCCGTGGAAACCGTCATGCACCCTCCCGTCCGGCGGAGCCCGCTCCGGCGCCCGCGCCGGCACCCGCGCCGGCGATGCTCGCGATGGCGATGCTCGCGATGGCGATGCCGGCGCGACCACCCCCCACGCCGGCACGCCGGTGCCCCGGCGCCACGGATGAGGGCCCGGACTTGGGATACTACTCGCCGTTCCCGTCGCGCCGCCCGCGCCCAGGGGCGGCAATCCAGCGGAGGTTCCACGCATGGGACGAAGCACGACGCCGCACGCCGCGGACGGACCCGGATCCTCGGCCGCCGCGAGCCCGTCCCCGCGGCCGGGGCTGGCCGGCCGACGCGTCGTGGTCACCGGAGGCGCCAGCGGGATCGGCCTCGCCACCGTGACCCGGTTCGTCGACGACGGCGCCCGCGTGATCGCCCTGGACCGGGACGCCGGGGCGCTGGCGCGCCTTGGCGAGGACCTGCCGGGACTGGCTGGCACCGTGGAGGCGGACGTCAGCGACCCGGCCCGGGTGGACGTCGCGTTCCGCGAGGTCGACCGGCTGCTCGGCGGCGTCGACGTGCTGATCGCGAACGCCGGGATCAGCGTGCGCCGCAGCTTCCTCGACCTCGAGCCCGAGCAGTGGTCGCGCGTCATCGGGGTCAACCTGACCGGCGCCTTCCTCTGCGCCAGGGCCGCGGCACGCCGGATGTCCGCGCAGGGGGCCGGCGTGATCCTGTTCACGTCGTCGACCAACGGGCTCGACGGTCACCCCTTCTACACGGATTACAACGCCTCCAAGGCGGGCGTGAACCTGCTGATGAAGACGATCGCGCTCGAGTGCGCGCCGTGGCTGCGTGCCAACGCGGTCTGCCCGGGCTACGTCCTGACACCCATGCAGCAGGCGGAGTACTCCCCGGAGATGCTGGAGGAGGTGAACCGCCGCATCCCGCTGGGCCGTCACGCCCGCCCGGGCGAGGTGGCCGCCCTCTTCGCGTTCCTGGCCTCGGACGAGGCCGCCTACATCACCGGACAGTGCATCAGCATCGATGGAGGCGAGACGGCGTGACCGCAGACCCGGGCCCCGGGGCCCACCCGTACATCCCCGCCAGCGTCCCCGGCGTCCGCGAGGCGATGCTCCGCCGGATCGGGGCGCCCGACGTGGAGGCGCTCTACGCCGACATCCCGGCCGAGCTCCGGCTGACCCGGCCGCTCGACCTCCCGCAGCCGCTCGCCTCCGAACACGATCTGCGGCGGCACGTGGAGGCGCTGCTGGCGCGCAACACGACCACCGCGGATGCCCTGAGCTTCCTGGGTGCCGGATGCTACCCGCACGTGGTGCCGGCCGTCTGCGACGAGGTCAACGCCCGATCCGAGTTCCTGACCGCCTACGGCGGCGAGCCGTACGAGGACCACGGGCGGTTCCAGGCGCTCTTCGAGTACGCCTCGATGATGGGCGAGCTGCTCGGGATGGACGTGGTGAGCATCCCGACCTTCGACGGTGCCCAGGCCTCCGCCACCGCGCTCCGGATGGCGGGGCGGATCACCGGCCGGCGCCGGGTCCTGGTGCCGGCGACGGCCAACCCACAGCGGAGGTCCGTGATCGACAACTACGTCCGCGGCGCGCTCGAGGTGGTGCCCGTGGGGTACGACCCTCGCAGCGGGCTGCTCGACCTGGCGGACCTGCACGCGAAGCTCTCCGACGACACGGCGGCGGTCCTCGTGGAGAACCCCACCTTCCTGGGGATCATCGAGGAACAGGCTGCGGCGATCGCGGGGATGGCCCACGCGCGCGGGGCGCTCGCCGTGGCCTGCGTGGACCCCTCCTCGCTCGGCGTGCTCGAGGCGCCGGGCGCCTGCGGGTTCGACATCGCCTGCGGCGACCTGCAGCCCCTCGGGATCCACATGTACTTCGGCGGCGGGCACGGCGGGTTCATCGCCACGCCCGACGAGCCCCGGTTCGTGACCGAGTACCCCTCCCGCCTCTTCGGGCTCACCGACACCGCGGTGGAGGGCGAGTACGGCTTCGGGGACGTGGCCTGGGAGCGCACCAGCTTCCATGGACGGGAGGAGGGGAAGGAGTTCGTCGGTACGGCGGCGGCCCTGTGGGGGATCACGGCCGGCGTCTACCTGGCCCTGATGGGTCCGCAGGGGATGGCCGAGCTCGGCGAGACCTGCATGCGGCTGGCGCGCTACGCGGCGGGACGCCTGGGGGCGCTCCCCGGCGTCCGGTCGCCGCGCCTCTCGGGCATCCCGTTCAAGGAGTTCACGGTCGACTTCACGGCGACGGGCCGCACCGTGCGGGAGATCAACGCGGCGCTCCTCGACCGAGGGGTCTTCGGTGGAGCGGACCTCTCCGAGCCATTCCCCGGGCTGGGGCAGTCGGCGCTCTACTGCGTGACCGAGGCGCACTCGCGCGCCGACATCGACCGGCTGGCCGACACCCTGGCGGAGGTGCTGCGGTGACGCGGGAGGATGCCCCGATGCGCGATGGTCACACCTCTCCCGCCGCACCGGGCAGCGTGCGTCGCTTCCATGCAGCGCGCTGGGACGAGCCGGTCATCTTCGAGCTCTCCGTGCCGGGCGCCCGCGGCGTGCTGCCGCCGCGCCCTGACCGGGAGGTGCCCGAGCTGACTCCGGACGAACGGGTCCCGGAGGCGATCCGCCGTCGGAATCCCCCCGCCCTCCCCGAGCTGTCGCAGCAGGCGGTGGTGCGCCACTACCTGCGGCTCTCGCAGGAGACCCTGGGCGCGGACGTCAACATCGACATCGGCCAGGGCACCTGCACCATGAAGTACAGCCCGAAGGTCAACGAGCAGCTGGCCCGGAGCCCGCGCGTGGCCGACCTGCACCCGCTGCAGGACGAGCGAACCGTGCAGGGGATCCTGGAGGTGATGTACCGGCTCGACCTCCTCCTGCGGGAGATCTCCGGGATGGACGCCTTCACCCTGCAGCCCGGCAGCGGGTCCCAGGCGATCTTCGCCGCGGCGGCGATGCTGCGTGCCTGGCACGAGTCTCGGGGCAACTTCCCGGCCCGCGACGAGATCGTGACCACGATCTTCTCGCACCCGTCCGACGCGGCGGCGGCGCACGTGGCGGGGTTCCGCATCGTCACCCTGCAGCCGGGGCCGAACGGGTACCCGGAGCTGGACGAGCTGCGGACCGTGCTGGGGCCGCGCACCGCCGGCCTCTTCATCACGAACCCCGAGGACACCGGGATCTTCAACCCCCGCATCGCCGAGTTCACCGCTGCCGTCCACGAGGCGGGCGGGCTCTGCGTCTACGACCAGGCGAACGCCAACGGGCTCCTGGGGATCACCCGGGCACGGGAGGCCGGCTTCGACGCCTGCTTCTTCAACCTGCACAAGACGTTCTCCACGCCGCACGGGTCGGGCGGCCCGGCCTGCGGGACGCTGGGCGTCCGCACGCACCTCGCGCCCTTCCTCCCCTCGCCGGTGGTCACCTTCGACGGGACCGCCTACCACCTCGACCGGGATCGGCCGGCCAGCATCGGCAGGGTCCGGACCTGGTATGGCGTGCCGGAGGTCCACCTGCGCGCCTACGCCTGGATCATGAGCCTGGGCGCCGCGGGCCTCCGCTCAGTGGCAGAGTCGGCCGTGCTCGCCAACAACTACCTCCTCGACCGTGTTCGCCGGATCCGCGGCGTGGCAGTGCCGTGGCCGAACCGCCGGCGCCTGGAGCAGGTCCGCTACAGTTTCGAGCCGCTGCGGCGCGAGACGGGCGTGGGCTCGGAGGACGTGGGGCGGCGGATGGCCGACTTCGGCGCCCACTACTGGACCAGCCACCATCCCTGGCTCGTGCCGGAGCCCTTCACCCTCGAGCCGACCGAGTCGTACTCGCCCGAGGAGCTCGACGAGTACGCGGCCACCCTGGAGCGCGTCGTCCGCGAGGCGTACGAGGACCCGGAGCTCGTGCGGACCGCGCCGCACGCGAGCGTGGTGCACCGGCACGACCACGGCCCCCTGGACGACCCGGCGCGGTGGGCCATGACCTGGCGCGCGTACCTGCGGAAGCGGCGCTCCGGCGAGGGTTCGGGCGGAACGGGAGCGGGAGCGGGCTCGGGCGGGGCCTGAGGGTGGCTACTCCCCCAGCCACTCCGAGAGATCGACCGGCCGCAGCCTGGGGCTGGGCGTGATCCCGGGGATCCGCCCCCGCTTGGCGATCGGCTTGCCGTCGATCTCCTTGAGGTCCCCGGTGAAGTCGATCGGGCTCGCCCCGCTGATGTAGCTCCCCACCGCGAACGAGTCGACCGGGGCGCCGCGCTCCTTGAAGTAGGCGATCCGGTCCGGGTTGAGCCCGCCGCTGATGATGATCTTCACGTGGCGATACCCGGCCTGGTCGAGCCTGGCCCGGACCTCGGTCACCAGGTCGGCCGTCACACGGCCCCGCTCGGACGGCGTGTCGAGGCGGATCCCGTAGAGCCGGTCTCCCAGGGCATCGGCGACGCGCAGCGCCTCCTCCGCCTCGTCCTTGAAGGTGTCCACCAGGACGATCCGCGGGACGTCCGGCGGCAGGTCGCGGTCGAACGCCTCGGCCGCCCGCACCGTGTCCCCGAACATCAGGACCAGGGCGTGAGGCATGGTCCCGGTCGGACGCAGGCCGGAGAGCCGTGCGCCCGCGGGCGTGGACGCGCCGACACAGCCGCCCACGATGGCCGCGTAGTCCAGCGTGTCGGAGATGTTCGGGTGCACGTGGCGCGCACCGAAGCTGATCACCGGCTGCGGAGCCGCCGCCTCCACGCAGCGCCGCGCGGCCGTGGCCCATCCCGTGGACTGGGCCATCATCCCGAGCATGGCGGTCTCGTACAGCCCGAAGAGCCGGTACCGGGCCCGGATCCGGAGCACGATCTCGCGGTCGGCGAAGAGATCCCCGTCGCCGAGGGCCTCCAGCGTCACCTCGCCGGGCGGCGCGTCGCGCAGCGCGTGGGCCAGCAGCGTCTTCGCCTCGTCGATGCCGCACAGCACGCCGGACTGGCGCGAGAAGACCTCCATCACCACGACGGGGTTGATCCCCTCGCGCTCCAGCACCTGCTGGGCGCGGTAGAAGTAGACGTCCGCCGAGTCGCCCTCGAGGATCGCCCTCGACGGGCGGCGGCGCAGCGGGCGTGTCTGATCCATCCCCTACTCCCGTGCGGCCGTGCCGGCCAGTTCGGCGCTGGTTGCCAGCCGTGCGCCCAGGATGTCGCGCATGTGCGCCAGCGCGAACGCGTGCGCGGCCGGGTCGAACGAGGCCACGCAGTCGGTCACGACGGTGGTCTCGTAGTCGCGGTTCCGCAGATCCGCCGCGGTGTGCAGCACGCAGATGTCGGTCATGACGCCGACCATGGCCACCTCGGTGACGTCGCGGTCGCTCAGGATCACGTCGAGCGGCGTGTCGAAGAACCCGCTGTAGCGGCGCTTGGGCACGACGATGCCGGCCGCCCGCAGATCGGCCAGCTCGGGGATCACCTCGACCTCGTCCGTGCCCCGGACGCAGTGCCGAGGGAACATGCGAAACTCGAGGTCGTCCGGATCGTGGGTGTCCGCCAGGAAGACGAGCAGCGCCTCCTGGTCGCGCTGTCGCTCGAGGAACTCGCGGGTGGCCGGGATGATGGCCCGGCAGGCGTCTCCACCGTAGAGGGCGCGCCCGGGCTCGAGGAACCCGCGGAGCATGTCGACGACGATGACGGCCTTCACCTGCCTCCTGTCCTCTCCGTGTCCGGCGTCCCCCGCTCCGCGTCGCGGCCGCCGGGGGCGAGTGTAGCAGGGGTCTCCCCGGGCCCAGCCGGTCCCGCCGGACCGGTCGGCGCCGCCGCGAAGCGCTCCGGCAGTCGGCTGCCCGGGCCGGGCACCTCCCCGCCGTCCCGCGTGGCGTCCGTGGTCAGTCGATCGGGCCGGAGATGTGGCGGGCCGCCGGAAGGTCGGATCCGTCGCCTCGCCCGTGCCCCGCCGCGGCCGTCGCACCGTCCGCCGGCCTGACGGCGACCGACACGGCCCGGTCTCCCGCCGTGCGGGATGCACCTCGCGAGTCCGCCGACGCGCGGTGCTCGACGGTCTGCCCGCTGCGCACCACGCGGCCGCGGAAGTCGCCGGCCCGGACATCCTCGGCGATCTTCACGTTGCGCCCCAGGCGCACGCCGGTGGGGATCATGGCGCGCTTGCCGACCACGGTGATGCCGGTGTTGAGGCGCGTCGGCTCCTGCCGGTTCGGAATGGTGAGGTCGCTCCCCTCGCCGACCACGGCGTTGGACCCGACCGAGACCTTCTTGTCCAGGATGGCGCGATCCACCTGCGCCCCGGCACGGATCACGCAGTCGAACATGACGATGCTGTCCCGGACCACCGCGCCCACGTCCACCCGCACGCCCGGCGAGAGCACCGAGTGCTCGACCGTGCCGTAGATCACGCAGCCGTGGCTGATCATGCTGCGGTGGACGCTCGCGGTCGGCCCGATGCGGGCCGGGGCGCGCTCCTCGGACCGCGTGTGGATGAGCCAGCCCGTGTCGTAGAGGTCGAGCTCCGGCCGTTCGTCCAGCAGGTCCATGGTGGCCTGCCAGTAGCTCTCGATGGTGCCCACGTCCTGCCAGTAGCCGTCGAACCGGTAGCCGAAGACCCTGGCCCCGCCGGTCAGCATCGCGGGGATCACGTGGGCGCCGAAGTCGATCCGCGTCTCGTCGAGCCAGTGGAGGAGGGCGCGCTTCGAGAAGACGTAGATCCCCATGCTGACGAGGTTGCTGCGCGGGACCCTGGGCTTCTCCTGCCAGTCCACCACCCGGTCGCCGTCGTCCAGCGTGACGATGCCGAAGCGGCTTGCGTCCTCGATGGGAACCGTGCGCACCGCGATCGTGACGTCCGCCCGGTGCCGGCGGTGCGCCGCGAGGAACGGCTGGTAGTCCATCTTGTAGATGTGGTCGCCGGCCAGCACCAGCACGGTGTCGCCTGGCGCCTGCCGCACCACCTCGATGTTGCGCAGCACGGCGTCGGCGGTGCCGCGGTACCACTCGTTGGGCCGGCCTCGCGAGACGTACGGCTGGAGCAGGCGGATCCCCCCGCTGGTGCGGTCCAGGTCCCAGGGGCGCCCCGACCCGATGTGGTCGTTGAGCGAGCGCGGGTTGTACTGGGTCAGCACCACGACGTTGTCCACGTCGCTGTTGACGCAGTTGCTGAGCGCGAAATCGATGATCCGGTACTTGCCCCCGAACGGCACCGCGGGCTTGGCGCGCACCGAGGAGAGGATCGAGAGCCGCTCGCCCTCTCCGCCCGCCAGGATGACCGCGAGGACGCCCTTCACGGCGCGATCCTACACCACGAGCGGCGCCCGTCCCGGTCCGCCGCGTCGGCTGCGATCGCGGCGGTCCGGGGCACGCTCACAGGAAGAGCCGCGGGTTGACGAACGTGCCGTTCAGCTCCACGGCCCAGTGCAGGTGGGGCCCGGTGCTGTTGCCGGTGTCGCCCTCGTAGGCGATGACCTGGCCCTTCTGCACGACCTCGCCCTTGTAGACGGCCGGCGGGTGGGTGTAGTTGTCGATGTGCGCGTACCAGGTGAGCAGGCTCTGCGAGTGGGCGATGATCACGATCCATGCCCGCAGGTTGGGCGGGTCGTACGGGTTGGGCCCGACGAACACCACCGTGCCGTCCCCTGCCGCCCGGATGGGCGTGTACTCCGGCGCCACGATGTCGATCCCGGAGTGGAAGTGGGCGCAGTTGCCGAGTGGCGGCTCGGCGATGAAGCCGGTGCACCCGAACTCCTGGGTGACCACGCCGGCCATCGGCCACATCAGCGTCCCGTTGTACTGCGACGGGATGCTCTGCTGTTCCGCGACGAGCTTCGCGATCAGGTTGGACAGCTGGTCGAGGGACTTCTGCTCGTCGGCGAGCCGTGCCGCCGCCTGCGACTTGGTGAGCTTCAGCTTGCTGAACGCGGCGAGCTGGGCGGCCTGCACGGCCTTCGTCTTCGCCGCGAGCGCGTTCAGCTGCTTCTGTGCGGCGAGGAGTGCGTCGCGTTGGCCGGTCATCTCGTCCTTCGCCTGGTAGGTCGAGAGGCGCAGGTCCTGGGTCTGCGAGCGCGTCTGCGCGGTGGTCTGCTGCAGTGTCGCCAGGGTGACCTGGTTGGCCTGGATCTGCTGGGCGAGCTGGGCGTCCTGGTTGCCGATGCGCAGGTAGTAGCCGACGTCGGCCAGCACGTCGGCCAGCGAGTGCGCCGACAGCAGCTGCTCGAGCAACGAGGTCTGCTGCGTGATGTAGGCGTCG
This sequence comes from Chloroflexota bacterium, assembly GCA_021777365.1. The sequence continues at coordinate 18,772 of JAJYDP010000005.1, forward strand.
GCGATGTGACTGGCCAGCGTGGAGCGCTGGTCCACCAGCAGCTGCTGACCGGCCTGGATCTTGGTGTCGAGCGCGCTCAGCTGCGCGTCCAGGTTCCCGACCTGGGTGACCAGGGCGGTGTACTTCGCCCGGACGTCGGCGAGTGCCTTCTGGGCGGCGGTCACGTTCGCCTGCAGCGTCGACTGCTGGACGTTGATCCCCTTGAGCTGGGCCGCCGTGTCTGCCAGCACGCCCTGCAGCTGCGCCTCGCTGGCCTGCAGCGCCTTGATCTGCTGGCGCTGCGCGGCGATCTGCGCCTCCAGGGCCTTCTGGGCCTTGAGCGCATCGGAGAGGGGGTCTGCCTGTGCCGTGGCGGGGCCGCCGAGGGTGCCGAAGAGAAGGGGAACCACGAGCAGCGCTGCCAGCAGTGCCCGCCGCCCGTGAACCGCGTGTCCTATGCGACCCATCGCATCATCGTGCAGGCTTCGACTCCATGCGACGCCCCTGCGGGCGCCCCGCGCTGTCCAGGCCCGCCGGTGGTGCGCCGTTCGAGCGAGAGGGCACGGCTCGCGGGAACGACTCCGGCTGGGCGCATGATAGCCGCAGGCGTCCAGCCGCCGCAACGCGACCCGGCATCGGCCATCACGTCACCGGCCGGAGCACGGCCAGGAACGCGGCCAGGATCAGGATCGGGCCGAACGGGATCGCGCTCCGCAGCCCCAGACGTCGCGACGCGAGCAGCGCGACGAGGACCACGCCCGACGCCAGGGACGCCACCACGAACCCGGCGAACAGCTGCGAGAGCCCGCACGCCAGGCCCAGGCTGATCGCGAGCTTCAGGTCGCCCATCCCGAGGGCGCCGCGGAAGAGGGCGCCGGTCACTCCAAGGAAGAGCGGGGCGAGGATCGCCGCCGCCAGCCCGCTGGCCACGCCGAGCTGCTTGTCCGCCAGCACGGGGTTCCAGCCCGCCAGGAGCACCAGGAGCGTGGCCGGGATCAGCGGCAGGGTCAGCTCGTCGGGCAGGAGGCGCTGGTCGAGGTCGGTCGCCAGCAGGACCACCAGCGCGGCGAAGAAGACGCCGGCCAGCAGGAGGTCCCGGCCCGAGCCGAACCGGGCCGGCAGCGCGGCGAACGCACCGGCGGAGAGCAGGAGCACCAGGCCCGTCCGCCAGTCGGGCGACCGGATCCCCGGCGTCTCGTGTTCCGGCCAGCGGGCCGCGAGCCGGTCCGCGAGGACGCCGTAGACGGCGCCGGCGAGACCGAGCGCGGCGGCGGGCAGCCAGGTCAGGGTCGCTACCACGGCGGGATCGTGCCTTCGCCGGTGCGCGCAGGCAACCCGCCGGTGGTCCCGGTCGCAGGCTGCCGCTGGTCCGGGACCGGCTCAGCCCTGCGCCACGCCCTCCAGCGCGAGCTGGACGAGCGTCGCGTGGGTCACGCCGGTGGCGCCCCGCGGCGCCCACGCCATCTCCTTCCGGAGGTATGCGCTGCCGCCGATGTCGAGATGCGCCCACGGCCGGGTGCGGAACTCGCGGAGGAAGAGCCCGCTCTTCACCAGCGAGCCGTCGGCTGGACCGCTGTTCTGCAGGTCGGCGTACCAGCTCTCCATGTCGCGCACGTACTCGTCCACGAGCGGGATCTGCCAGTACCGTTCGGCCTGCCGGGCGCCGGCCGCGGCCACCGCGTCGAACCAGGACTGCGGCGTCCCGAAGGCACCGGTGACCTGCTTGCCGAAGGCGCGCTCCACGGCACCGGTGAGCGTGGCGACGTCCACCAGGTGGGTCGCCCCCAGCCGCTCGGCGTAGGTGAGCGCGTCGCCCAGGATCAACCGGCCCTCGGCGTCCGTGTTCTGCACCTCGACGGTCTTGCCGTTCAACGCGCGCACGATGTCGCCCGGGCGCGTGGAGTGCGGGCCGGGCATGTTCTCCACCGCCGGTGCGAGGGCCAGGAGCGGCAGGTCCGGGGCGAGCCGGTGGGCGGTGACGATGGCCGCGATGACCGTGCAGGCGCCGGTCTTGTCCATCTTCATCTCTTCCATCCGGTCGGCCGGCTTGATCGAGATGCCGCCGGAATCGAAGGTGACGCCCTTGCCCACCAGGCCGAGGAGCCGGCCCTGGGCATCCAGCGCGCCGTCGCGGCCGTTCCGCAGCACGATCAGGCGCGGCGGGTTGTCGCTGCCGCGCCCGACGGCCATGAACATGCCCATGCCCATCTCGGCCGCCCGCTCCGGGCCGATCACGTCGATGGAGAGCCCGTTCGCCCGCGCCAGGTCCGTGGCCGCGTCCGCCAGCACCTCCGGGCTCACGTCGTTGGACGCGCGGTTCGCCAGGTCGCGCGCGATCCGCGCGCCTTCCCCGATGGTGACACCGCGCTCGGCCGCGGCCTGCAGGGCGGCGACGTCGGCACCCGGCGCGACCAGGACGAGCTCGTCGAGCCGCGGGGGTGCGTCGTGATAATCGTTGCGATAGAGCGAGGCCGGGTCGTACTCGCCTTCCACCACCCCGCGCGCCACCAGCATCGCCAGGTCTGCGGCATCGAGACCCGGGCGGCCCAGGAATGACCGGGGGAGCCAGATCGCCAGGCGGGTGGCCGCGGTACCGGCGAGCCGGCGCTCGATGGAGGCCGCGAACCGGTACGCCGCCAGCGCGTCGAAGTCGCCCGCCGCGCCCGCTCCCGCCGCGAGGACCCAGGCGGCGGCGAGGTCCTGCCCCCGCAACAGCACGCGCCGGAACGGCGTGTCCGCCACCTCGCCGAAGCGGCGGTACTCGGCGATCGCGCCGCCCAGCCTGCGGTCGAGCTCGGCCAGCACCGCTGCGTCGGCAGCCTCCGGCTCGCCCGCCAGGACGGGCACGGCCAGGAGATCGGCACTCACGGACCACGGCTGCTCGGAGACGACCCGGATCTGCATGCGAACGGGCTCCTTGTGTGGGCGCCGGCCACGACCGCCGGTTGGGCACGTCGCGCCGCGCAGGTGCTGACGGTGCGAGCGGGGGCGCGGGTGTCAGCCGCCGAAGTGTAGCGCTGCGACCGCGTTCCCGAGGTCGCCGCGGGCCACCTCGATCGCGATCGCGGCCTGGTTCAGGCCGGCCTGGGCGATCTCCCCCATGATCACGACGATGGCCCGGGTGTCGGGCGGGAGCAGCTGCTGGGCCGCCGAGACACGGGCCACCAGTTGCCGGCCCTGCGCGGTGAGCCGGCCGCCGGACTTCTCCAGGTTCGCGTACAGCGCCCCGAGCGCACGGTCGTAGGCGCTCATCCGGTCGATGTAGGTGGTCAGGGTCGAGACGTCGGCGCGGCCGGCGAGCGCGTCCCGGGTGGCCCGCGCCCGGTCGAGCTGGGCAGATGCCTCGCTCAGCGTGGTGAGCGCGGTCGCGTACCGCGCCGCCCGGGCCTGCTGGGTCGCCGCGAAGACCAGGTCGTCGTGGCGCTGCAGCACGTCCACCAGCTGGATCGCCGGGAGCGCCTGGTCGGCCAGGCTGCGCCAGTCGTCCGGCAGCGGCCCCGTGGTCTGCAGCGCCGCCTGCGCCGCGGACAGCATCGCCTGCGAGCGGTCCCCGAGCAGCACCGGGTCGGCCGATGCCTCGACCGCCGCGAGCGACTGGTGGAGCGCCGCGACTTTCGCGTCGATCGACGCGAGGAGCCCGTCGCCGGTCGACAGGTCGGCGGCCAGGAGATCCGTCCGGCGCGCGACCAGGTCCACCAGCGCGCTGCGCGCCGCGTTCCCCAGCTGCCCGACGTCACCGGAGAGCGCATCGTACGCGGGACCGAGCGCCCGGATCCGCGCCTGGAAGGCCACGTCCTGCGCCCAGGTCCGCTCGGGGCGCGTCGCATCCCCGGGCAGGTGGTCGGCGCTGACGACCAGCCCGGCGCCACCGGCGGAGACGAGCAGGACGACGACCAGCCAGGCCAGGCCGAGGAGCAGCCGTCGGCCCGAGCGGCGCCAGCGTCCCTGCATCCCGCGAGTCTATCGCGCGTTCCCGCCCGGGCCGCGCGCTACCATCGCCCTGAGTGTCACGCTGTCGGTGTCCGGCGACTTGGCTCGTACCCTCGTTGCCCGCCGACGGGCGTGGCCTCGCATCGAAGTGCCGGTCGCCGGACATGGATCGGACCGACCGGCGTGACTTCA
>JAJYDP010000466.1 GCA_021777365.1 Chloroflexota bacterium
CCCCTCCTCGGGGCGCCGCCACCACAGGGAGTACTCGCTCTGGACGGCGGTCACCGGCTGCACGGCGTGCGCCCGCCGCACGGTCTCCGGTGCCGCCTCGGAGAGCCCGAAATGGCGCACCTTGCCGTCGGCGATCAGGTCGCGCACCGTCCCAGCGACCTCCTCGATCGGCACGGTGGGATCGACGCGGTGCTGGTACAGGAGGTCGATGCGGTCGGTGCGCAGGCGCCGCAGCGATGCCTCGACGACCTCGCGGATGTGTGCCGGCCTGCTGTTCAGGCCGCCGAGCGGCTCCGGGCTGTCCGGGTCGAGCCCGAACCCGAACTTCGTGGCGATCACGACGCGGTCGCGGACCGGCTCGAGCGCCTCGCCGACGAGCTGCTCGTTGGCGAAGGGGCCGTAGGCCTCGGCGGTATCGAAGAGGGTCACTCCACGATCGACGGCGTCCCGGATGAGCCGGATCATCGCCGCCCGGTTCGCCGAGGGTCCGGAGGGCGAGGTCATCGTCATGCAGCCCAGGCCGAGGGCGGAGACCTCGAGTCCCTGGCCGAGGGTGCGGGTGGGGAGGGTCATGGTGGTCACCTCAATCCATGGGGGAGGGCGGCATCGGTGCTGCCATCCGGGCCGGGTGCGTCACGCCTTGACCGCGCCCTCGGGGAAGCACTCCGGCGGGCACACCGTGCGGGCCCGGCGCACGGCGCGCACGAAGCTCGAGACGGCGATACCGGCCACGATCACCACCACCAGCACGAGACCGGCGTTGATGGTGTCGAGATTGGGGATCCCGATCCCGGTGGGCAGGCCGCTGTCCAGCGGACCGGCCAGCGTGGGCGCGACGAGCTGCATGGCTCCCCAGGCGCCGAAGAGCACCCCGCCGCCAAGCAGCGTGCGGCCGGAGACGTCGCGGGCCACGTAGTTCATCACCTGTTCACCATAGCCGCGGCGGTGCATCCAGGCCCCGATGAGCAGCCCCGCCAGACCCTGGACCAGCATGGTGCCGAGGCCGAAGAGCAGCCCCGGCAGGAACGCCAGCGCCGCGTTGGGCATGGCCGGCGCGAGGACCGTGTAGATGATGATGGCGAACGCGCCGGTGCCCCACCCGGCCACGAAGCCGTGCACCAGGGTCATGCGGATGGGAATGCCGGCCTTGCTCGTGTCGAGCTCGGTGTACGGGGTTTCCCCGCCCTGCAGGTGAAAGCCGCGGTGCAGCAGGCGTTCCAGCCACTCGGTGAGGTGGAGTTCCCGGCCGAGGCGCAGGATGTAGGCGCCGCTGACAGCCATCACGACGCCCACCGCCAGGTCGACCGCGGCATTGAACGTGCCGGAGGCGAGCAGCGGGGCGAGGGCGAGGTAGGCCAGTTCGGACGCGATGGCACGCTGCAGGGTGAAGGCAGCGCTGAAGAGGATTCCGGCCTGGAGCCCGCGCCGCCCCGAGGCACCCCCGATGGCGTAGGAGATGGTGATCGGCCAGGTGTGCTCGTCGGGAGTGATGCCGTGCAGCGCCCCGAGCAGGAAGGCACTGGCCAGGAGGGGCAGAAGCGCGTGGGTCACGAAGCGGGACTCCAGCAGTACGATTGGTGAGAACGAGACTCATTCTCAATCTCGCCCACCGACCGTGTCAAGCGCGCCAGGGGTGCCGGCAGGTGGGGAAATCTTCACCGGGAGACGGGTGGCGTCAACCGGACGTCGGCGACCGGACCTGGACGTGCCGCCTCGGCGATGGCGCGCGCTCCGATCGTCCAGCTGGTGGCCTGGGTGCACCGGCACGCCGACCCGTCCGGGCGTTGACGGCCGCGGACTCTGGTCCGGCCGTCTGCGACCTTCGGCCCTGTCCGTGCCGCGCCGGGCGGCGATAGGCTCGACTCGTCCGCACGGGGGAGACGATGAACGCGTTGGCTGACGGGCCCGCGTCGCTGGTGGTGGCGGCCAGCGACGGGCCGGCGGGGTGACGGCACGGACACCTGACCGCCCCGCGCGTGTTCGACGATCGGGACGTTTCGCTCCCGGTCGGCTTCGTCGCGGCCGATTCGTCCGCCTCGCCCGGCAGCCGGCGCTCCCTCCGGCCACTCCGACGGCACGGGCAGTCCCGCGCACCCGGCGACGGCGCGCGCTCCGGGATCTGGCGAGATGACCACGGACGCCTGGCTCGCCGGGGCCATCTTCGTCGTCGCGTACGCGCTCATCGCGCTCGAGCGCTTCGACCGCACGCTGATCGCGCTGCTGGCCGGGTTCTCGGTCATCGCGATCGGGATCATCGATCAACACGAGGCGTTCGCGGCGATCGACCTCAACGTCATCTTCCTGCTGGCCGGCATGATGGTGATCGCCTCGACGCTGGCGCGGACCGGTTTCTTCGAATGGCTGGCGATCCGATCGGTGCGCCTCTCCCGCGGCGAGCCGCTGCGGCTCCTGCTGGTCCTCTCGGTGGTGACCGCCGTGCTGTCCGCGTTCCTCGACAACGTGACGACGGTGGTCCTCACGGTGCCGGTCACGCTGTCGGTGGCGGCGCGCCTGGGCATCACGCCGGCGCCGTTCCTGGTCGCCCAGATCCTGGCATCGAACATCGGCGGAACCGCGACCCTCATCGGCGATCCGCCCAACATCCTGATCGGCTCGGCCGCCCGGCTCGACTTCGTGGCGTTCCTGCTGAACCTCGGGCCGGTCGCGTTGCTCGCGTTCGCCGCCTTCGCCCTGATCATGTGGGTCGTGTTCCGCCGCTCGCTGCGTGTGCCCGACGAGCGCCGCGAGCTCGCGGTCCAGCGGAGCGAGGCCACCTCGATCACCGACCGGCCGCTGCTCATCCGGAGCCTGCTCGTGGCGGGGCTGACGATCGTCGGTTTCCTTGTGCATCCAGTGCTCGGGCTCGAGGCGGGGACGGTCGCCCTGCTCGGGGCGACGGTGCTCCTGCTCATCGGCCGGATCGAACCGCACGACGCGTTCCGTGAGGTCGAGTGGTCGACGCTCTTCTTCTTCGTCGGCCTGTTCGTCCTGGTCGAGTCCATCGTGCACGTGGGCATCGTCGGCGGGATCGCAGACTGGCTCGCCGGCGCGACGGCCGGCGACGGCACGGCGGCCGCGATCTCGCTGCTCTGGTTCTCCGCGCTCGCCTCGGCGGTCGTGGACAACATCCCGTACACGGCGACGGCCATCCCGATCGTGGAGCGCCTCGTCGCGGCGGGGCTGCCGGCCGAGCCGTTGTGGTGGTCGCTGGCCCTGGGCGCGTGCCTGGGCGGCAATCTCACCATCGTGGGCGCCTCGGCCAACGTGGTGGTCGCGAACGTCGCGGCGCGCAACGGCCGTCCCATCGGGTTCCTCGAGTTCTTCCGCTACGGCGCGATCGTCGTGGTGATCTCGCTCCTGATCTCGACCGGCTACGTCTGGCTTCGCTACCTGGGGTGAGGAGATGCGCAACGAGGGGGAGCCGATCGGCCAGGGCCAGCTGGATCGTCGCGCCGTCTCGCGGCACGCGCTCCGGACGTCGGTCCTGTTCGCGGCGGTCTTCGGGTTCGTGGTGCTCGTGAACGGTCTCCTCCTCATCCTGCTGCTCGGGATGTGCGTCGAGCTGGGGTGGTGCGAGCTGCCCCTGCCGGCGGCGGAGGACGTCATGGCCTCGCCGTCGGCCCTGCTCCGGCTGCCGCCGATCCCGGCGAGGACGCTCTGCGCCTGAGGCCGTCCGCAGCCGTCCCGGGCGGGCGCGGACTCGTGCCACTCCCCCGGGGTCCGTGCCGCATGCCGGACCCGGGCCGGAGCGAATGAACGAACGGCCCGCCCCCGGCGTCAGGTGTACGTAGTGCGGAATGGTGCCGATGCCGCCGCGGGGCAGGAGTCGGGACCGTCGCAGGGCACGCAGGGGACGAGGGAGACGATGGACGCGGTGGCGATCAGGGCCGCGGCGCCGGTGGTGGCGGCCGGCGACGGGCAGGGTGGGTGATCCGGAGGGACCGCAATCCCGTGCGCGCCGGGGTCCGCCGATGACGCCTGACCAGTTCCTCGCCTGGGCCCTCTTTCTCGTGGCGCTCGTCGTGCTGGTGAGCGCGGGGGGACTCGTCGTCGACCCGCTCGTCGCGCGGGCCCGGGGGCTGCTCGAGCGCCTCGCCGGTGCGGACGGATCGACGGAGCGTCGGGGGAGGTAGGCATGTGCGAGGAACTCCGGGGGCCCTCGACCGGTGCGAATGCCCCCTGCGACCAGGCCGCCGCGAGGCGACGCGCCGAGCTCGAGGCGCTGCGGGCCGAGGCCGAGGCCCATCGCCAGGCGTACCTCGCCTCCGTTGCCGCCGGTGCGCCGGCGACCCTGGTGGCGGACCGGCGCCTCGCCTGGAACGAGGCCCGTACGCGAGTCTCACGCCTCGAGTTCGTGGTGCTCTCGTACGAGGGCGTCGCGGCATTTCGGCGGCAGGTGGCCGCCGGTGCATCCCCGCGCTCGCTGACCGCCGGCCCGGCCCGGCGTCGGAAGCGCCGCCCGGGTGGCAGGCGCGCCGTCGGGGGCGCAGGTGCGGGAGACGGGGCGGGCTCGGGCGCCACGAGACCGTGAGGGGACTGCGCCGCCGACCCGTGCGCGGCCTGCTCGCCGATGGGTCGGCGCAGCCTCGGCGGCGCCCGACAGGGGCGCAGCGGCGGGTCCGCGAGTCCGACCGGCGGCCCTTCAGCCCTCGCGAGCCTCCGCGATGACCTCGCGCATCGAGCGCCCGTAGGGCCAG
>JAJYDP010000467.1 GCA_021777365.1 Chloroflexota bacterium
CGCGCACACGTCCAAATCGGGTTCGGCAGACAGCATCCGGGCGAGCCCCTCACCGAGCAGTGGGTGCGAGTAGAGGATGACGACGGAGATCGGGCGGGTGACTGGCACTCCAGCGCTCCCTCGGGTCCGGGCGGTTCGGCTCGCCCATGCGTTGCCCTGCCGGCGCATCGTGCGCGCTCGCTCGTGCCGCGACTATCCCCGGTCCGGCACAGGCGTCCGTAACGAGTGCTCTATCAGTGGACATCGTGCGACCTCCGGGCAGGACGCGCGTTCCGCCACCGTGGCCGTTCAGCTGGCGTGCCGGGCAAGCCCCTGCCGCACCACGTACGCGGCGGCCTGGATCCGGTTCTCGAACTGCAGCTTCTCCAGCGCGTTGTGCACGTGGTTCTTGACCGTGCCCTCGGTGATGGAGAGCCTGGTACCGATCTCCTTGTTCGAGAGCCCCTCGGCGACCAGCTGCACGATCTCGAGCTCGCGACGCGTCAGGCCCGGCCCCGCGGGCTCGTCCGCGGAACTCGTGCGGAGGGATCCGACGAGCGACGCGTCAGCGGCGTCCATCCGGCGGGCATCGCCCCGGGGCGTCGCGCGGAACTCTGCCAGCAGCCGGCCGGCGATCGCCGGGGACAGCGGCGTCTCGTTGCGCATGACCGCCCGGAGCAGGTCGTAGAGCTGGTCCGGCCGGAGGTCCTTGAGCAGGTAGCCATGGGCGCCGAACCGGATCGCGTCGAACAGGTGATCGTCGGCGTCCGAGACGGTGAGCATGACGACCTTGATGGCCGGCAGCTGATCACGGATCAACCTGACCGCTTCGACGCCGTTCATGACCGGCATCTGGACGTCCATGACCACGAGGTCCGGTTGCAGCCGATGCGCCATCTCGACAGCCTGCAGGCCGTTCTCGGCCTCGCCCACGACCGTGAGCTCGGGCTGCTCCTCGATCAGGGTTGCGATGGCCCGCCTGAACAGCGGCTGATCGTCCGCGAGGAGGATGCGGATGGTGCCGTGCGGGTCCGCGCCGCGGCCGGCCGGTTCAACCGGCATTGGCCACCTCCACCAGTGGCGCGCTCGGGCACAGAACCCGCGGCACACGTGCGATGACACGCGTGCCGCGCCCGGGACTCGAATCGATCGACAGGCTCCCGCCGGCGAGCCCCATCCGCTCCCGCATGCCCTGGAGGCCGAAACGCGCCTCTCCGTCGAGCAGCGTCGCGGCGACGTCGAAGCCGCAACCGGCGTCCTCGATGGAGAACGAGACCGACGATTCGTCGCTCTCGACGCGGACCACGGCGGCTCTCACCCGGGCGTGCTTGCGCACGTTCGTGAGCGCCTCCTGGATGACGCGGATCACCTGCAGCTCCGCACCGGGCGAGATCGCCGGCGGATCATCGAAGTCGGTTTCCAGCGCTGTCCGGACGCCCGACTGGTGACTGTACCGGTCGAGGTAGGCACGCAGGCTCTCGAGCAGATCGCGATCGCGGCGGCTCGATTCCCGCAGCCCGAGAATGGCCTCGCGAACGTCGCGATACGCGTCCTCGCCCATGTCGGCGAGCTCGATGACCTCGCCCGCCGCCTCCGGGGATCCGGTCGTGGTGATCTTCGAGCCCAGGACGCGAAGGCGGAGGTGCATGGTGCCCAGGACCTGGGCCAGGTTGTCGTGCATCTCGCGCGCGATCCGGTCGCGCTCCGCGAGGACCGCCACCTGCCGTTCGTTCTCGCGCATGCGCGCGCTGGTGATCGCGATCCCCGCGAGCTCGCCGAGCGTCTGGACGTAACCGCGCTCGCGGCCGTTGAACGGCCGCGAGCCGTCACGGCCGACCCACAGTTCGCCGAGCGATCCCTCGGGGCTGGACAGCGTCGCCCGTGCCTCGGCGGGACCGTCTGGCTCGTCCGGCAGGCTCCCCACGAGCGAGCCACGCTCAGGGCGGTCGATCCCCGAGCCCGCGCGGACGCATACCGTCCCATCGGCCAGCGCGGCAATGCCGGGCGACGATCCCACCCGCAGGAGCGACGACGTGGCCGGGTTCAGGCAGATCGCGGCCTCGTCCGCCTGGAGGAGGTCGCGAGCGTGGTGGACGACCGCGCCGAGGACGTCTCGCAGCGGCTTCTGGCTCGAGATCCTGAGCAGCACGTCGTACAGGGCATGGCCTTCGGACTTGCGTCGCTGCAGGTCGGAGACGAGCTGCCCGATCTCGATGGAGCACGCGAGCTGGTGTCCGATGTTCTGGAGCGTGGCGGAGGTGAGCAGGTCCAGGTCGTCCACGCCCTCGGGCAGGTGCAGGCGGAGCCGCCCGACGATCGATTGCCCCCGGGAGAGCGGGATGTCGATCAGGTGCGGCTGGTCCGACCCGATGGCGCCCACCGATGCGTGGGGGGCGACGACGAGCCGGCGCTCGAGCCCGGCCTCCGGTCGGCCGTCATGCGCGAAGATGACGACGGCAGCCTCCGTGGCGCCCGTCCGTTCGACGACTGCCCGGAGCGCCGCGTCGAGAATCTCCTCCACGCCGAGCTCCCCCTGGATCGCTGTGGAGACGGCGTTGATGGCGCCCAGCTCCCGGTTCTGACGGACGATCCTGCGTTCGGCTCCCCGGATGAGGTGGAAGATGCCGAGGGCGAATCCGACCACCCCGACTGCCATGACCGCGGCGATCGCGACGTGCTCGGCCCGGTGGAGTGGGTCGCTCTCGACCACCAGGAATCGGAATGTCTCCACCAGGGCAAGGAACAGGATCGGCGCAGCGATCCCCAGCCAGGTGAGGGCTCGGAAATCGGTCGTGAGACTCGGCCCCGTGCCGTCACGATCGTCCTTCGTTCGATGGTCGGCGCGCTGCTCGGTCGCCGCGGGCACGTGACCCTCCCGTCCACGCACCGGGAGGCCGGACCCAGCGGCCGTGTTCAATGAACGCGATCGCGTCGACGCCCTCCCGACATCGGTCGACAAGGAGGGTACAGGCCACAGTGGGGGCGGGATGAGTGACGCTCGGCCCCCTCGGGGGGGCCATCGGTCGTCACACCCGCCTGTCGGTCGGCGGTATCGGCGGCGTCTCGCGCACCGTAGCGTCACCACGAAGGGCGCCTCTGCTGCCGGGCAGGTCAGGAACTGGGAGCACACCATGGAGAGCATTGGTGTGCAGGTTGGCGTCCTGCTCGCGGTACTCCTGCTGGTCGAACGGCTGGTGTCCGCGCGGCGCAGGAACGGCAGGCGCGGCATTGCGCCGGTGCTCACGTGGCTCGTGCTGACCGCTGCCGTGCTCTGGTGTGGCGCGCTGCTGGCTTTTGCGGCGGTGCATGCGCTGCTGTTCGCCCTCGGGCCTGACGCTGCGACCGCGGGCGCGGTCGTGTGCGTCGCCGCCCTCGTTGCGGTCCCGTTCGTGCTCGCCGTGATCATCCGGCGCAACATGCGCCACGTATCGGCCGGCGGCTGATCCCGACATGCGCAGCCAGGATCCGGTGACCGAGAACGGGTGCGCCGCCGACGCCCGGCCGCAGACCCGCCGCTGGCGCGCTGCCCGCGCAGGGTTCCGTGCCGCGGTCGGGGTGTTCGTCGTCTCCGTCGTGATGGGCGGAGCCGCCTTCGCGGCGTCCAACCTGCACCAGCAGTACGGGGCGCCGCACATTCAGGCCGACACCCGGGCGTGGGCGGGGCGGGCGGCGACATACTCGCTCGACGCCTGCGTGAGGTGCCACGGCGACGTCTCGGCGGCCCGGGATACCGGCGCCCACGCGGACCTGATCTGCCAGGCCTGCCACGTGCCGTCCGTCGCCCATCCCGGTTCGGTGCCGGGCGTGCTCGTGCATCTGCCCGTGCCCGGCAGCTCGATCTGCGTCACCTGCCACGGCACGACTCCGGGCCGGGAGCCGGGGTTCCCGCAGGTCGATCCATCCCGGCACTACCCCGGGGCCGCATGCCTCCGCTGCCACGACCCGCACACGGCAGCGGCCGGCAAGCCTCCCGAGGTGACGCATCCGCTCGCGAACCTGCCCGCGTGCACCACCTGCCACGCGGCCACCGGACTCGCCGGGCTGCCGGCCGACCACGAGCCCGCCGCGGATGCGGTCTGTCTGTCCTGTCACGCGTCCGGGGCGAACCACCGATGACCAGGGAGCGGCCGATGGATGACGCGCAGCTGCCCGATCCTGCGGCAGTCGGGCCGGCAACACTCGAGCCCGGGGCGCCGGAGCCCTCGGGGCTGGAGATCGCGGCACCGGAACCAGTACCCGTTGAGTCGCTTCAGCCAGCAGCCGCCCAACCGCTGTCGATCGATGCTGCAGGCGCAGGAGGCGCACCCGCCGAGCATCGGAACGAACCGCCGGCACGAGGGCTGTCTCGCCGCCAGGTCCTGCAACTCGGCGCCGCCGCGGTACCGGCTCTCATCGGGGCAACGGGGATCTACGGCTGGCTCACGACCCTCGCCCGGGCCGGCACCCCCGGGGTCGGCACGGGGGCTGCCAACGGTGTCCTCACCGGATATGACGCGACCGCTCACCGCTGGGGTTTCGTGGTAGACGCGTCTGCTTGCATCGGGTGCGGCACCTGCGTGGTCGCGTGCAAGCAGGAGAACGGCGTCCCGCTCGACGCCGAGCACACGCGGACGTGGGTCGAACGGCACACACTGACGGCCGACGGGACCGTCCTGGTCGATTCCCCCGACGCTGGTATCCACGGTTTCCTCGCGGCACCAGCCGGGACCGGTGACC
>JAJYDP010000468.1 GCA_021777365.1 Chloroflexota bacterium
CAGGGTAGTCACCAGACATCGCGAGCCGTGGGCATGGGCGGCGAGATAGTCGGCCAGACGGTCGACCGCGTCGGCGTAGGTGCGCAGCGTCAGGGGCGAGAGGTTGGCGGCCCACAGGGCCCGCAGGAAGGAGGCACGGTTGGCGGAGAGATCGCCCGCAGGAGTATCATGCGCGACGCCCGGAGCGGTAGTGGTCACAGGTGACGCCTCGGTACTGGTTCCGATCGGCTGCCTCGGTTTCACTGAGAATCATCTGCTCCCCGAGCGGTGTGGACCAGGGCCTGGGGTGCTGGCGCGCAAGCATCAGCTCTCCAGGAACTCGAAACCACACGACACGGCAGGCCGACATAGCTCAGTGGTAGAGCAGCTGTTTCGTAAACAGCAGGTCCTCGGTTCAAGTCCGAGTGTCGGCTCCAGCGACTGAACGTGAAACCGCCGCTCCGGAGTGGTCCGGGACGGCGGTTTCGGCGTCTTGTCAGCCCCTCGTTCAGATCGGCCGAACGTGATCCGTGAGGATCATCGGCGGTCGCGCTCGTGCCGGGAACGGCCTCGCGATCGCCTTCTTCAAATGGTCGGCCCCGCCCCGATGCGATAGGCTGGCCGGAGGAGGTCACCGATGCCGGTTCGCGCCGTCGTCGAACGGGGACCCAAGGAGAAGAAGTCGGTCGCCTTCGCCCTCGACTGGCCCGGCTGGAGCCGCGGCGCGAAGACCGCCGACGGGGCGCTGACGACGCTCGAGTCGTATCGCGAGCGCTATCGACCGGTTGCGATTCTGGCGGGCCTCGGCGGCGAGTTCGACGTGGCCGGACCCCTGGACGTCGTCGAGGAGCAGGCCGGCACGGGATCGACCGACTTCTGGGGCATCTCGTACGTGCCGTGCTCCCTCGAACGGGGACCGATCGACCAGGACGATCTCGAGCGCAGGATCGCGCTGCTCCGGGCGTGCTGGGCGTTCTTCGACGGCGTCGCCGCCCGGGTGTCTCCGGAGATGCGCAAGGGCCCGCGCGGGGGAGGCGCGACCGCGAGCGGATCGTCGCCCACACCATTCGCACCGAGAGCGAGTTCTTCGCGAGGAAGGTGGGTCTCGTCATCCCCGAACGCGCGGCGCTCACCCCGGACGGCCTGCGAGAGTACCGCACGTCATACATCGAGGCGATCCGCGCGTACGACCGCGGCGAGGTGAAGCGGCCGATGCGGTCGTGGACGCTGCCGTTCCTGCTGCGCCACTCGGCGTACCACACGCTCGACCACGCCTGGGAGGTGGAGGACAAGGACCTGTCGGCGGCCGTGCCGAGCGGTTGAGCGTCGGATCCTCGCCAGGCCGCGCCCCGCAGCCATTCGGCGGAGGGTACCCGGAAAGTACGTGGGCCGGTTGACCGATTGGTCCACAGTCAGCGTGGCGCGCCTCGGCTACGGTCGGGAAGACACCAGGGAGGCGCAGGTCTTGAAGCACGAGTGGACGTTCGCGGCGACGGAACAGGGTCGCGGCTCCTTCGTGATCGGCGTCTGCGGAGTCTGCGGCCTGGTCCGCACCACGTGGGTCCCGGGCGACCAGCACGAGGGGAAGCTCGACCTGCGCGGTGACTGCCCCGGCGCACCCCAGCAGCACACCATTCCTGCCGTCCAGGCGCGCGTCTGCGCATAACCGGGGATCCCCGAGCCCCCGACGGCGCGCGACCGGCACGCCCTCACGGGGAGCACTCGCGCGCGACCGGGCGGCCGACCGTGCATACTCGGCCGGACGGGACCGCGGCAACGACCACGTGAGGGCTGATGGACGCGTCGTCCTCTCCGTCCCCTGCGTGGAGCCACCGGCGGCTCGGGCTCGCGAAGAGAGATCTCGAAGGAGGTCGGCGCATGCGACGCGTCCGTGGGTTCCTTGTCGCCGGGCTGCTGGCGGGATCGCTGGCCGTTCCGGGCGCGGTTCTGGCCGCCCCGCCGGCAGGCAGCGTGGCGCCCCCACCGAACCACCGCGACGACACGGCCGCGCTGCAGGCGGCGCTGCAGGCCTGCGTGCCGGGCGGATCCGGCTGCACGGTGCGGCTGAGAGCCGGCACGTACCTCAGCCGGCAGGTGTATGCCAACGGGTTTCACGGCACCGTGACCGGCGCGGGCGAGGGCGCCACGGTTGTCCAGGCGCTGCCGGGCTACGTGGTGGGCAAGGGCAGGGCATCCGGGGATCCCTTCGCGCTCCCACCGGGCGCGAACTGGAAGTACCCGGTCATCATGGCCTTCGGTGCCGGCAGCGACGTCAGCCTCGCGAACATGACGTTCCGCGTGACGCAGCGGGCCCCGGTGCCGGCGGGATGGCACGCCGCCCGCTCGAACGCGCCCGCGACCTGGCTGGCCGCCGCCGTCTACGTACACGGCAACGGGCACTTCACTCGCCTCTCGTTCCTCGGCGCTCCCGGGGCTGATGTCCCGGGGGGCGAGGGCTCCGGCGGCGTCAACCTCGACAACGCGGTGCTCTTCGACTCGTCCTCGCCGGGCAGCGTCTTCGAGATGACCCGCTCTCTCGTCACCAACACCGCCAACGGCTTCGAGCTCGACCACTTCGCGGGGCGGGCCACGGTCGGCGGGTCGGCTGCCGACGGCAACCGCTTCACCAACTCCGCGGGCGGGTACTACGAGGACCCGGCCGGCGCCACGATCGAGGAGTCCTACAACCAGATCGGGGTCGGCCCCGCCGCCACCGACTGGCAGGGGGTCATGGTCGTCAACCACGGAACGGCCACGCCCGGACACGTCGTGATCGAGCACAACCGCATCGTGGAAAGCACCTACGACGTCAGCGGGGTCGAGGTGGCGTACGCCGGGCCAGGGAGCCAGCTGCCCCTCGACGTGCTCGTTTCCGCCAACCAGTTCGTGGTCGCCGCCGGGCTCGTCGGCTGGGCCGACGCCGTGCTGGTCCAGAACACCAACGGCGTGGTGGTGGCGAACAACACCATCGCGCTGAACGGTGACGTGTCGGGCGACGGGATCGACGTACAGGGCGGAACGGGCACCACGGTGGTGCACAACACGATCAGCGGCGTGGTCGGCGGACCCGAGCCGGCGGGGTTCGGCATGGGCGCCACCACGGGCTGGGGGATCGCGGTGTACCCGGTCCCCTTCGCCACGGTCCCGGTCGCCCCCGTGAACACCGTGATCTCCGGCAACACGATCACCGGGGTCAGCGGCATCGGCGGCGCCGGGATCCGCGACTGGGGATCCTCGAGCTCCGTGATCTCCGGCAACGCGATCACCGGGATCGACGGCGCCGACGGCATCGACATCGGTGGGACGACGGGAACCACCGCAACGGCCAACACGATCGCCGGCAGCGGGCCGGCCGCGATCGGCCTGTGGGGCGGACTGGCGGGGGTCACGACCGCAAACGGCTCGGTGATGGCCAACGACGTCACCGGCTTCACCGCCGGCGCGATTCCCAACCTGACCAACATCGGGAGCCAGGTCTACCTCGACGCCGGGACCAGCCACACCGTCGTCGTGTGCGCCGCGCCCGGTGACACCGTCCTCGATGGTGGCAGCGGCGACAGCCTGGCGGGGTGCGGGCAGACCGGGGCGGCGCCCGCCGTCGTGAGCCCGTCCGCGATCGGGGCCGACATCTCGTGGCCCCAGTGCGGGGGTACGTACCCGGCCAACCCCGGATTCGGGCTCGTGGGCGTGACCGCGGGCCTCGCGTTCAGCGCGAACCCGTGCCTGGCGAGCGAGCTTGCCTGGGCGGGCGGCACGAGCGCCCAGCTCGTGGTCAACACGGGCAACCCGGGCCCCGCGCTGTCGACGCACTGGCCCACCGGCCAGACCGCGCCGATGCCGTGTGACGCGGCCAGCCCCGACACCGCCGCGTGTGCCTACGACTACGGCTACAACGCGGCGGCCGACGCCTACGGCGATGCCGTGGCGGCGTGGGCGGCGCAGGGGCTGGCGGGCTCTCCGGCCGGCAGCGCCTGGTGGCTCGACGTGGAGACGGCGAACAGCTGGCAGAGCGACGTCGCCCTCAACGTCGCGGACCTCAAGGGCGAGGCCGACTACCTGACGTCGGTTGCGAAGGTGGCCAGCGTCGGGTTCTACTCGAGCGCGGCCCAGTGGGCGCAGATCACGGGCGGCACAACCGCATTCGCTGCCAGCCCGAGCTGGGTGGCCGGTGCCTCGAGCCTCCGTGACGCGAGCTTCGCCTGCAGCGCGCCGGGGTTCACCGGGGGGCCCGTCACGCTGGCCCAGTATCCGTCCGGCGGGTTCGACGCGGACCTGCGCTGCGCCGACGCTCCCCGGTTCTGAGCGCGGCCGCCGACGCGGCTATCGGGCGGGGATCGGCCACCAGGCGGTGGCTCCGCGGGGCGCAGCCGGGTTGTCCGGCGCGGCGGCAGGGGACGCGGCCTGGCTCGCGCCCGGCGCGGCTGTGCCGGCTCGCGCCAGCAGCTCGTCCAGGATCTCGGGCTCGCGCCGATACCCCGTTAGGTGGCCGGCCTCCGGCCACACGACCAGCCGGGCACGGGGCAGGCGGGCAACCAGGCGCTGCGCCGCGGAGAAGGGGCAGTTGCGGTCGGCGTCGCCCTGCCACCAGGTGACGCTCGCCGTGACCGCGTCGAGATCGATGTCCGACCAGTCGCCGTTGATCGCGAGCGACTCGTCGAGCCAGCCATCCGCCCCGGGGGCCAGTGCCTCGCACCATCCGAGCACTGTGGACTC
>JAJYDP010000469.1 GCA_021777365.1 Chloroflexota bacterium
CCTCCCGTTCTCGGTGGTGGTGGACTACGCGCACACCCCCAACGCGCTGCAGCTGGTGCTGGACGACCTCGCGCCCGTGGCAGCGGAATCGGGCGGCGGGCTGGTGGTCGTGTTCGGCTCGGCGGGTGAGCGCGACGTGCTGAAGCGGCCGATCATGGGCCGCGTGGCCGGAGAGCGCTGCCGGCTGGTGGTCGTCACGGACGAGGACCCGCGTGGCGAGGACCGCGAGCGCATCCTGCGGGAGATCGCGGCAGGTGCGGAAGAGGCGGGCAGGTTCCCGGGCCATGACCTGCTGGTGATCCCCGATCGGGCGGCCGCGATCCAGGCGGCCCTCGAGCGTGCCGGCCCGGGCGACGTGGTGCTGCTCGCGGGCAAGGGGCACGAATCGACCATCGAGATGGCCGATGGTCCGCACCCCTGGGACGAGCGTGCGGTCGTCGAGGCCGCGCTTGCGGCCGTTGTCGACGCGCGCGCCGGTCACCCGGGTGGCGGTGGCGCCGGCGCCGGGTCCACGTGAGCGGCGCACCCGGCACGCCGCCGGGAGGCATCACGGCCCGCCGGGCCACCGAGGCCGACCGCGGCGCCTGGGAGGCCTGGGTCGCGGCGCTGCCGTCAGCGGACCCACTGCAGGCGTGGGCCTGGGGCGACGTCGCGTCGTCGGGCGACGAGCGCGCCAGGCGGCTGGTCGCCACCGACGGTGGCGGGCGCCTTCGCGGGGTCGCGCAGGTGCTGGTGCGCGATGCCCTCGCCGGACGGCGGGTGCTCTACGCTCCCCACGGCCCCGCGTGGGACGCCCGGTCGCCCGATGGCCCCGCGGTTCTCTCGAGCCTCCTGGCCGCGATGGCCACCCTGGGCCGTGCCGAGCGCGGCATCGTCATGAAGCTCGATCCTCGCGCGACCACCGAGGTGCCCGCAGCCGAGGTGGAGGCGCTGCTCCTCGCGCGGGGCATCCACCGCGCGCGTGCCGACCTGCAGGCGCCCTCGACGCGGATCGTGGACCTACGGCCCGGCGCGGATGCCCTCTTCGCCGGCCTCGAGAAGGACACCCGCAACCTGGTCCGCCGTTCGGCGCGCGAGGGCGTGCGTCCGCGGGTGGTGCGCGGCGCGGACGTCGCGGCGTACCGCGCGTTTGCGGCGCTGCTCGCCGGGACCGGCGCGCGGGCGGGGTTCCGGGTCCGGTCGCCGGCGGCGTTCGAGGCGATCGCGTCGTCGTTCGGCGCGCGCGGCGATGCGTACCTCGTCCTCGCCGAGCTCGATGGCCGCGCGGTCGCCGGCTGCCTCGCGCTCGCGGTCGGGCCGCGCGCCTTCTACCTCTACGCGGCGTCGCTGCGCGAGCCGGCTCTGCGCCACGCGGCCGGCCCGTACGCGGCGCTGTGGGCCTGCATGGAGGCGCTGGCGGCCGACGGGCGCGAGAGCCTGGACCTGTGGGGTGTGGCGGAAGCCGGCGACGCGTCGGCCGATCCAGCCTGGGCCGGGTTCAGCCTCTTCAAGCGGGGGTTCGGCGGGGTCCCGCTGCGGCACCCGGGCACCTTCGACCTTGTGCTGTCACCCGCGTGGCACGCGGTGCGGGACCTCCGCGAGCGGCTGCTGCGCTGACCGCCCGGCGCTGACCGCCCGCCGCTGCCCGGCGTGGCCCGGGCCGGCCCGCCATACCGCCGTGCCCCGGGGACGGGCGCGTATCATCGCCGCCGTGCCGCAGATCGCCGCCGACCCGACCCAGCTCCGTGTCGTGGATGCCACCGGCTGGGAACCTGACCGCTGGGACGCGCTGGCCGCCCGAAGCCCCAGGGGCGAGGTCTTCCAGTCGCACGCCTGGGGCGCGAGCAAGGCCCGGCTCGGGTGGCGGCCATTGCGGGTGGTCATCGAGCTTGGGTCTGCGCCCGTGGCGGTCGCGTCGCTCCAGGAACGGCCCCTCGCGCCCATGCTGCCCGGCCCGCTCGGGCGGCTCACGTACCTCTACGCCCCGCGCGGCCCGGTGCTGCTGACGGATGACGCGGGGGCGGCTGGCACGGCGCTGCTGGGGTTGCGCCGGGTGGCCCGGGCGCGCCGGGCGGCCGTGCTCACGATCGATCCGGCCTGGGAGGACGGGGGTGAACTCGCGCGGGCGCTCGGTGCAGCAGGGTTCCGTCCGTCGCCGCGCGAGGTCCAGGTGTCCCGGACGTCCATGCTCCTCGCGATCCGCGAGACGGAGGGGGCCCAGCACGAGCTGCTCGGCGACAGCACCGCGCGGAACATCAACAAGGCTCGCCGTGCCGGCGTGACCGTCGAGCGCGTCGATCTCGCCGGCGCGACGGGGCGCGACGGGGCGCTCGCCTCCTTCTGGGACATGTTCGAGGCGACCGGGCGCCGGGAGGGGTTCATCGTCCGTGACCGGGCCTACCAGCTCGACCAGTGGCGCGCCCTCGGCGAGGCCGGACTGGCGAGTCTCTGGTTCGCGAGCGTCGCGGGCCGGCGCCTGAACGGAGTCGTGCTCCTGCACTGCGGGCGACGGCTGGTGTCGCACGTGGCGGGTTCTCCGGACGGCGCCGACCTGCGCGGGACACGGGCCAACCACCTGCTGCAGTGGGAGATCATCCGCTGGGGAGCTGCCAACGGGTTCACCGTGTACGACCTGGGCGGGGTCGACACCCGGGACGCGCCCGGCCTGCCAGTCGATCGCACGCACCCGCTGTGGAGCCTCTACGAGTTCAAGCGCGGCTTCGGGGCCCGCGGGGTCGTCTTCGTCCGCGCCCAAGATCACGCGATGCGCCCGCTGCTGGGCGCCGGGTGGAACCTGGTCCGGCGATTCCGCTGAGCGTCCGGCCGGTGACGCGGCGGTCGAGCGGTATGATGGGCCCCCATGTCGATCGAGCCAGCGAGCGCCCCGTCCCGTCCCGGCCGCCGGGGTGGAGCCCGGGAACGTCTCGACGCCAGCCCGGCGGAGACCCCCGAGGAGCTCGACGCGGTCGCGCGCCAGCTCGTCGCCGAAGTCCGCGAACACCACCCCACGGCCGATCTCTCGGGCGTCGAGCGTGCCTACCGGTTCGCGTTCGAGGCGCACGCGGACCAGAAGCGGGCGAGCGGCGAGCCGTACGTCACCCACCCGATCGCCGCGGCGCAGACGCTCGCCGAGCTCGGCCTCGACCCGGTCGCGATCCAGGCCGCGCTCCTGCACGACATCCCGGAGGACACGGAGTACTCACTGGAGGACCTCGAGGAGCGCTTCGGGCCCGAGGTGGCACGGCTCGTGGACGGCGTCACGAAGCTGTCGAAGTTCAGCGCGCACAGCCACGAGGAGCGCCAGGCCGAGAACATCCGCAAGATGTTCCTGGCCATGGCCGAGGACGTGCGCGTGGTCCTCATCAAGCTGGCCGATCGGCTCCACAACATGCGCACGATCGCCGGGCTCCCGCCGGACAAGCAGCAGCGCATCGCCCGGCAGACGCTCGAGATCTACGCGCCGCTGGCCGAGCGGCTCGGGATCTGGCAGATGAAGTGGGAGCTCGAGGACCTCTCGTTCAAGGTGCTCGAGCCGGTGGCCTTCCGCTCGCTCGCCCAGCAGCTGGAGACGCGCCGGGCCGCACGCGAGACCTACGTCGACCGCGCCATGACTGAGCTGCAGGAAGCACTCGTGGCCAGCGGCATCGAGGCCAACCTGTCGGGCCGCCCCAAGCACCTGTACAGCATCCATCGCAAGATGCAGCGCAAGGCGGCCAACTTCGACGAGGTCTACGACGTCTACGCCGTCCGGGTGCTGGTCGACGAGGTCAAGGACTGCTACGCGGCGCTGGGGGTCGTCCACTCGCTCTGGCGCCCCATCCCCGGCCAGTTCGACGACTACATCGCGATGCCGAAGGCGAACGGCTACCAGAGCCTCCACACCGCGGTGATCGCCCTCGAGGGGCACCCGCTCGAGGTGCAGATCCGGACGCACCAGATGCACCGGATCGCCGAGGTTGGGATCGCCGCCCACTGGCGGTACAAGGAGGGCTCCAGATCCGACCGCGACTACGACGCGAAGCTCGCCTGGATCAGGCAGCTCATGGAGTGGCAGCGCGAGGTCGCGGACGCCACCGAGTTCGTCGAAGGGCTCAAGCTCGACGTCTTCCAGGACCAGGTCTTCGTGTTCACGCCGAAGGGCGAGGTGAAGGACCTGCCGGCCGGCTCCACGCCGCTCGACTTCGCCTACCGCATCCACACCGACATCGGCCATCGCTGCATCGGCGCCAAGGTCAACAACCGCCTGGTGCCCCTGGACTACAAGCTGCGCAACGGCGACATCGTCGAGATCGTGACCACCAAGGCCGCGCACGGCCCCTCGCGGGACTGGCTCTCCATCGTCCGCACGACCCACGCGCGCGAGAAGATCCGCCAGTGGTTCAAGCGCCAGCAGCGCGAGGAGAACATCGCGCACGGGCGGGAGTCGCTGGACCGGGAGCTGCGCAGGCTGGCTCGCACGTCGCTCGAGCGCGTCGGGTCGGATCGCGTCTCCGAGATGGCGGATCTCTACAAGTTCCCGACCGTGGACGACTTCCTGGCGGCGGTGGGCTACGGCGCGGTGAGCGCGCAGCAGGCCGTCATCCGGATGGGCGTGGTGGACGACTCGAACGAGACCGTCCTGCCGCAGGTGGCTCCCCCGACGCCTCCGGCGCAGGCGGGCGGGGTGCGGGTGAAGGGCGTGGGCGACCTGCTGGTGCGGTTCGCCGCGTGC
>JAJYDP010000470.1 GCA_021777365.1 Chloroflexota bacterium
AGGCGACCCGCGGCCGCGGCCTCGATCTCGCCACGATCCTCGCGCAGTTCCGGCGGGATCCAGGCGAGGCCGAGGAAGGTGTACGCGCCCGCCTCGTCGGGGAACGTTCGCAGCTCGGCCCCCTCCCCCGCCAGCGGCTCTCCGTCAGGGCCGAGGCGCAGGAACCCCTTCTCCGAGAGACTCCACCCCCGGTCGCGCGCCATGGAGCGCAGGCGGACGTTGTGCTCCTTCGACCCGGTGAAGTGCACCAGGTAGGTGCCCTCCTCGCCGGGCGGCATCACCATGAGGTCCACCTGCGGGCCGTCCCGCAGCCGGACCGACGCCTTGTGCGGCCCGCTCCCCAGGACGCGCTCGACCGAGGGCATGGCGGTGAAGCGGCCCACCAGGGCCCGGGGATCGTCGGTGGACGCCAGCAGGTCCAGGTCCCCGACCGTCTCCCGGCCGCGCCGGAAGGAGCCCGCCGGGACCAGCTCGCGGACGCCCGGCACGTCGCGCAGCTCCGCCAGCAGGCCCTGCACGATCCGTTCGGCGTCTCCGAGGTGGAGCCGCTGCTGGCGGCGCTCCAGCTGGGCGATCCCGTCCAGGATCGCCGCCTCGCTGCGCTCGGACATGCCGCGCAGGTCGCGCAGGTGGCCGGCCTCGGCGGCATGGCGCAGGTCGTCGAGGGTCTCGATTCCCCGCTGCTCGTAGAGCAGCCTGACCGTCCGTGGGCCGACGCCGGGGATCTCGAGGAGCGCGAGGAGCGACGTGGGAACCTGGCTGCGGAGCCGCTCGTGGAACGCCAGCCGGCCAGTCGCGGCCAGTTCCTCGAGCTTCTTCGAGATCGCCGCGCCGACGCCCGGGATGCGGGGCGCATGTCCCTCCCGGTAGGCGCGCGCGACCTCCACCGGGCAGTGGGCGATCTCGTCCGCGGCACGGTGGTACGCGACGGTCTTGAAGACGAGCTCGCCCTGCACCTCCAGGATGTCGCCGATCTCGTGGAAGATCCGGGCCAGCTCGGCGTTCGTCAGGAGGGGGACGTCGGCCGTGGGCGGCGTCGACCCCGGCGGTTCCCCGGCGCCGGGGTCACCCAGCGCGCGGGCGGCACCCGGCCCGGCGGCAGGTGGCGAGGCTGGAACCGGCGCCGACCCCTGCGCGGCGGCATCAGGGGCACCACCCTCCGGCCCGCGCGTGGCCCCTGCGCCACCCTCCGGCCCGCGCGCGCCACGCGCGCCCCGGGGCATTCAGCCCACCTCCACCCGGTCGCGGCCCCGTCGCTTGGCGCGGTAGAGCGCGGCGTCCGCCCGCTCCACCAGCGAGCGCGCGTCGGCCACCCCGACGGCCACGCCGACCGACACCGTCACCGGCTCCCCGATTCCCGACTCGGACAGGTCGAGGCGCCGGACGGCTTCGCGGATCCGCTCGGCGATCTCCACCGCCGTCTCCTCCGTCGCGCGACGCAGCACCACCACGAACTCCTCGCCACCGTACCGCGCCGGCACGTCGTCCGCACGTACGGTCAGCCGCAGCACGCGGCCGATCCCGCGCAGGACCTCGTCACCGGCCAGGTGGCCGTGGCGGTCGTTGAGCGCCTTGAAGTGGTCCAGGTCGAGCATCAGGATCCCCAGCGCGTCGTTGGCGCGCCGTCCGCCCCGGCCCAGCATCTCCACGAGCTCCTCGAAGTAGGCCCGGTTGGGGATCCCGGTCAGCGCGTCCGTGGCGGCGCGCACGCGGGCCGCGTCGTGGGCGTAGGCCCGCTCCAGCGCCGCGGAGAGGTCCTGTGCCGACGAGGTCAGGACCTGCCGGTTCTGGTCGGACCAGCCGGTGTCGGTCCGGCGCGACAGGATGAGCGCACCGACCACGTGGCCGTCGGCCAGGAGCGGCTCGGCCAGCACGTGGCGCAGCCCGTAGGCGCGGCAGACGCGATCCGCGATCCGCTCCACGGCGTACATGGTCGATCCCGGACGCATCGCCGGGTCCGGCGGTGGCGGTGCGGATGTCGGGCGCCAGGTGTCGCCGGAGGCCGGGGCTGCCGCCATCCCGGCCCCGTCGGCACCGGGACTCGCCGACGCATACGTCCGGGCACGGACGGCGAACGCGTCGCCCGGCTCCAGGTCGCTGGCCGGGAACTGCGTCACGGAGAGCGGCACCGTCGCGCTCGACGAGACGAGCGTCGCCTCGATGACCCGCTCGGCGGGCTTCAGCCGCGCGACGACCACGTGGTCCGCGCCGGACGCCTCGCGCAGCTCGTCGATGATCGCGTCGACCGTGGCGTCGGGAGATGTGGAACGCGAGAGGCCGCGCAGCATCCGCGTGAGGGTCGCCTCGCTCGCCGCGCTACGGGCCACCGCCCGGTCGATCGCGCGCCGCTCCACGGCGATGGCGCCGGCGAGGCCCACCAGGAGGATGAGGCCGACCGCGCCCAGTGGCCCGGCCGCGTGGCCGGCGCCGAGCAGCGGCAGGTCGAGCGCGAGCAGGACGATGAGCGCGATCTCGGCCCGGCGAGCAAGGCGCACGTTCAGATCGTGCCCCAGCGGCGTCGCCGCGCTCCGATTCGGCTCCGGCTCGATCACGCTGCGAGCATGCGCGGGCCGCGGGAGGGTGTCCAGCGGAGCGGCCATCCGTCGCCTCTCGTCGCGGTCAGACCGCCTCTGGCGTCCGCTGCCCGGGGCCGGCCTCCCTCGAGGCACGGCCGGTCCGGCCCGGCGGGTTCCCGTCGTGCTCGTCGCGGGGACTCACCGGCGGTGCCGGGTCGCCCGAGGCGCGCTTCGCGCGATACAGGTCCGCATCGGCAGCATCCACCAGCTCACCGACCGACCGGGCATCGAGCGGGAAGGCGGCGATGCCGATCGACACGCCGATGGGGACTGGTGAGCGCTCGGACGCCTGGAACGCCGACGCCGCGAAGGCCTCGCCGATGCGATCGGCCGCGTGCCGCGCCGCCGGCCCGTCCGCCTCCGGCAGGATCACGGCGAACTCGTCCCCGCCGTACCGCGCGGGGACATCCGATTCGCGCAGGGTGGAACGGATCAGGTCTGCCGCCCAGCGCAGCACCTGGTCTCCCACCTGGTGCCCCAGCGTGTCGTTCACCAGCTTGAAGTCGTCCAGGTCGAGCATGAGCAGCGCCACCGGTCGTCGGCCGCGCCGCGCCCGCAGGAGCTCCTCGCCGAGCCGCTCGTAGAGGTAGCGGTGGTTGTAGAAGCCGGTCAGGGGATCGCGGTCGGCGAGCTCGCGGGCATCCTGGTACAGGCGGGCGTTCTCCAGGGCCATGGCGGCCTCGTTCGCCATCGTCGTGGCGAGCCGCACCTCGTCCTCGTCGAACTGGGTCGGCGCCTGGGTGCACACCTCGACCAGGCCCCGGGACTCCCCCACCGCCACGAGGGGCACCATGAGGAGCGAGCACATCCCGGTCGAGCGCAGGAGCCGGACCTCGGCGATGTCGGCCCCGGGCGCCTCGACCGACACGACGCCGGGCACCTGCTCCACCAGGACGCGTCGCGTCTCGGGATACGCCGCCAGGTCGTAGTCCCTCTCCGGCTTCCGGTCGCGCGGGAAGGCACCCAGGGCGTGCACCGCGTCGCGCTCGCGATCCCAGGCGCTGATCGTCACGGCGTCGGCCTGCAGCGCGCGGGCGACGTGCGCGGCGATGCGATCGGCCACCTGGTACGGGTCGAGGGTTCGGGCCACCTCGCTGGAGAGCTCGAGCAGGCTGCGCAGCTCGCGCTCGCGGCGGTGCAGCTCCTCGAACGCCCGGGCACTCTCGATGGCGGTCCCCGCGGCGTCGGCCAGGACGCTCATGAGGCGCAGGTCCCGATCGTCGAACTGGCGCAGGCCGAGCTTCGAGAGGGTGAGCACCCCGATGAGCCGGTCGTCGAAGTGCATGGGCACGACGACCATCGACTCGTCGATGTCGTCCGTGCCGGGGATCTGCAGGCCGCGCGGATCCGCGCTGGCGTCGTCGATCAGCAGCGGCCGGTCGTGCTGCGCGGTCCACCCCGTGAACCCCACCCCGACGCGCGTGCGGAGCAGCTCCGCGGGGATCTCGGTGTACGTGCCGACCTCGCCACGGAATGCGATGGGCATCAGCAGGTCGGGCGGCTCGAGCAGGTAGACGCGGCAGTTGTGGTAATCGACGACGCGCCGCGTCTCCTCCACAATCGCCTGGCCCACGGATTCGACGGTGTTCAGGCGATTGAGTCGGCTGATCGACGCCTGCACCACGGCCAGCTGCGCGGCCCAGCGCTCCGACTCGGCCAGGATCGCGGCATTCCGGATGGCGACGGCGCCCTGGCTCGCGAACATCTCGAGGAACGCCAGCTCCTCCCCGGTCCAGGCGTGCGGCTCCCGCCACGCGGCCTCGAGGACGCCGATCACCCGGCCCTCGTGCATCACGGGGACCAGGGCGTGCGCGGAGTGGCTGGCCCACGCGGTGAGCGGCAGGCCGTCCGGGGGCGGCACGGCGTCGTCGCACGACCACGTCCGCCCCGCGAGCAGGCGCCGCACGAACGCGGACGAGACCGGGAGGGGGATCGGTTCCCCGGCGTCGTCCGGGAAGCCGTCCCACGCGACCGGCTGCAGGAATGCGGCACCCGGCTGCCGGGATGGCGTGGCGCTCGGCGCCGGTGCGGGCGCGGCCGCGGGTCGGGGCGTGCCCGCGGCCCCGGGTCGGGGCGTGCCCGCGGCCCCGGGTCGGGGCGTGCCCGCGG
>JAJYDP010000471.1 GCA_021777365.1 Chloroflexota bacterium
CCGTCCCGCGCGGGCCGGCGCCGCCGCCGGGCGACGGGCCACAGGCGGCACGGGCCGCCCACGGCAGGGAACCCCGGCCAGCCGGGACGGGGCGGCGATCCCGCCCGCGGTCCCGGGCGCCCGGCATCACTGGGATGCCCGGGCGGGTTCCGTCGAGGAGATCGAATCCGAGCTGGCCCGGATCTGGGGCCTTGCCGCGCACGAAGCGGAGCTGGAGGGCATGACGGCGGCGGAGGAGGCCGACGCCTTCGGCGACCCGCGGGTCGCCAGGCGGCTGGGCCGCGCCGGCGATGTGCGCGTCCGCGCCCGCACCTCCGTGCTCACCCTGGTCGTGGTGGCCACGCGCCCGGAGACGCTCGAGCGCGCCCTCGACGCCATCGCCGAGCTGGCGGGCCGCCATCCTTCCCGCGCCATCGTCATGGCGCCGGGTGACCCGGACGGACCGCCTGCGCTGGATGCCCGGATCAGCCTCGAGTGCAGCGTCCGTCCCACGAGCGTCGCCGAGACGTGCGCCGAGCGGATCCTCGTGCAGGTCGGCGGCGAGACCGCGCAGCACCTCGCGGGGATCGTGACGCCGCTGCTGATCCACGATCTCCCGGTGGTGCTCTGGTGGGCCGACGATCCGCCGCTCGGCTCTCGCCAGCTGCGTGAACTGGCAGAGACCTGCGATGGGCTGCTGATCGACTCGGGCGCCTTCCGCGACGACGGCACGGCGCGCCTGTCCGCCCTGGCCGTGCTGATCGCCGGCGGCGAGGTCGCCGTCCACGACGTGGGCTGGATGCGGCTGACCCTGTGGCGCGAGCTGCTCGGCGGCCTGTTCGACCATCCCCTGCTGGCGCCGGAGCTCCCGTCGCTGCGGAGCGTGCGGCTGGACGTGCTCCGCCCGGGCTCCACCCTCCGCATCTCGAAGGCCGCGTGCTTCGCGGGCTGGCTGGCCACAGCACTGCACCTGGACGTCGTCAGGCCGCTGGCGCCGAAGCGCAACTCGGAGAGCCTCGTGGGGGCGTGGACCGACAGCCACCGCGAGATCCCGGTCGAGTTCCGCCCGGTCATCGCGGCCGTACCGGTCGGCACGCTCGCCAACGGGTCGCTCCAGCGGGTCGAGCTGGAGCTGGGGCGCGGGCGGCGCGTCATCCGCGCGCGCGTCACGCGGCAGGCCGACCATCTCCTGGCCACCGCCGACTGGGACGGCGCCGAGGTCGCCCGCCGGGCCGGCAGGCTGGAGCCGTTCGACGAGGCACCGTACGTCGCCGAGGCACTGGATCAGCTCGGGCACGACCGGATCTTCGAGGAGAGCGTCACCCGGGCGGCGCGCCTGGTCGGCGGATAGCGATCGGCGCGGCCGCCTCCAACCGGCCGCAGGTCCCGGGCGGGAAGTCGCGGGCGGCGCCCGTCCGAGGCGACGGGTCCCGCTTCTCGGAGGGGCAGACAGGAGGACGCGATGGCAGGACCCCGCATCGTCGTGGTCGCCGACGGGGACGAGCTCGGGCGGATCGGCGCCGACTACGCCTGCAGGTCGCTGGAGCGCGCGATCGCCGAGCGCGGGCGCGCACACCTGGCGCTGACCGGCGGGACCACGCCGATCGCCCTCTACCGCGCGCTCGGGACGGCGCCGTTCCGTGACCGTCTCGACTGGGGCAGCGTCGACCTCTGGTGGGGCGACGATCGGTTCGTCCCGTTCGACCACCCGGAATCGAACGTGGGCCTCGTGCGGGACACGCTCCTCGGCGCGACATCGGGGATCGCCGTCCCCGTCCGGAACGTCCACCCGTTCCCGATCCCGGAGGCCGAGGCGGCCGGCCAGGGGCCCGAGTGGTGCGCCGCGCGGTACGCGCAGCAGCTGCTGGCCGGTCTGCCACTCGACGACCACGGGCTCCCGATCTTCGACCTGGTGCTGCTCGGAGTCGGGCCGGACGGGCATTTCCTGTCGTGCTTCCCGGGGAGCCCGCTGGTGGATGCGCCGGCCCCGCCGATCTGCGCGGGTGTGCCGGCCCCCACCACGGCGAAGCCCCACATCCCGCGCGTGACGTGCTCGCCACGGCTCACCGAGAACGCCCGGGATGTCCTCGTGATGGTGACCGGCGCGGCGAAGGCGCCGATCCTGGCGGCGGTGCTGGGGGGTCCGCGCGACCCGCGCCGGTACCCGTCGCAGCTCGCCGCGCGCGAGGGAGCGACGTGGATGCTGGACTCGTCCGCGGCCGCGGGACTGCCGGAGACGATGCGGAGCCCGGGCGACTGACGGGGCGCACCGGTCCGGTCCCCGCGCCGCTCCGCGGCCGGGGATCAGGCGACTCCCGCCTCCGCCAGGCGGGGCGCCACGGCCGCCCACGCCCGCGAGACCACCCAGGCCAGCGCGAGCCCGAGGAT
The DNA here is from genome assembly GCA_021777365.1 of Chloroflexota bacterium. Next base: position 2,368 of record JAJYDP010000471.1, read on the forward strand.
CGCCGCGCCGGCGATATCGTCGAGCCAGTGCACGCCCGCCGCCACGCGCGCCACGCCCACCGCCGCCACGATCAGCACGGTCAGAGCCCTCGTCCGGACCCCCACTCGCGCGGCGAGCATCGCCATGCCGCCGCTCACGTGGTCGCTCGGGAAACTCGCATCGGCGGCGTGCGGAAAGAGCGGCGCCTGCCCGAGCAGCACGAAGGGCCGGACCTCGGGGAGCAGGAGGCCCGCCACGTGAGCGATCCCCAGCGCGATCGCCACGGCCGCGATGCCGGGCGCGATGCGGAGGGTCGTCGCGATGATGCGGTCGCGCGGCGCGCCCGATTCGGCCCACAGCGCCCCCAGGCCCACCACGAGGATCGCCAGGACGATGCCGTACTGCGCGATCCCCGCGATCGCGTGGCCGGCCGCCTGCGGCATCGTGGCGTCCCAGCGCAGGAACGTGGGCTCGACGGCGCGGCTGACGGGATCGGGCATGGTGCTCCTCCTGCAGGATGGGACCGCCAGTATCCCGCAGGCGAGTCGCGGGCCGGTGACGATGCGATGAAGTGTCCGCAACAGCTCCCGGCCGTCACCGGCCCGCGACAGGGGTCAGCGGCGCCGGGCCGCCGTCGAGAGGGCCGTGCCGGCCACGATCGAGACCGCGCCGAGGCCCAGGACCAGGAGGAGCGGCAGCGGCACGCCTCCCGGTCCCCCGTTCGGCTGGCTGCCCGCCGCATCGGTCGCGGGCAGCGATGCGCTCGCCGACGGCGAGGAGCCCGGCGTGCTCGTGGCCGCGGCTGCCAGCGCGACGTGCCAGACCCCGCCCAGAGCGGCGATCCCCTCGCCGTTCGTCTGACCGGCGGCGGCGTCATGCGCGAAGTAGTACACGGGGTGCCCGTCGTACGTGACCTGGGCGGTCCCGTCCGCACGGACGAACGTGCCGAAGGTCCCCGTCGCCCCCGCCGCGCCCGTCACGGTCCCGCCCGGGGCCACCAGCAGGGGCGGCCAGTTCACCAGGCATGGCCCGTTGCAGACCGGCGCCGCGGTCGAGTCGGACGAGAGCATGTAGAGCGTGTGCCCGCTGGGACCGATCAGGTACGAGCCGAGTGTCGCGCTCGCGGCGACCCCGACCTGGACGCCGGACGGCGCTGACGTTGCCGTCGGGGAGGTGCTCGGCGCGGAGCTGCCGTACGAGGTGGCCTCCACGCCGGCCGTGGACCACGCGGCCACGACGAGGAACAGGGACGCGAACAGCCCGGGCAGAGCCAGGCGTCGGGTCCACCGGGAAGGGTGCATCTGGCGAGACTCCTCTGACCCTGCGGGCGGCCACACCGGACGTGGCAGCTCCGCAATGGCCGGCATACGTCGCAGCGGCGGCGATCGGTTTCACGACGCGGCGCTGGCCGCGTACCATCGCCGCACCATGGAAGCGCCCGAACGGCTCGTCTACTCGGGCAACGACGAGGCCGACCGTCTCCTTGCCCGCGACCCGCTGGCGCTGCTGATCGGCTTCACGCTCGACCAGCAGGTACCGCTGCAGAAGGCGTTCATCGGTCCGTACGAGCTGCAACGGCGGCTTGGATCGCCGCTCGACGCCGTCCGCATCGCGTCGATGGATCCCGGCGAGCTGGCGCGGGCGTTTGCCGAACGTCCCGCGCTCCACCGCTTTCCGGGCGCCATGGCAGCGCGAGTACAGGCGCTCTGTGCCGCCGTCACCTCGTCCTACGGCGGCGATGCCGCGCGCGTCTGGCTGGGGGCGATGGACGGCCCCGACCTGCGAGCCCGCCTGCTGAGGCTGCCCGGCATCGGGGAGATGAAGGCCGGGACCATCATGGCAGTCCTGTCCCGGCGCTTCGGGCTGGAGCTTCCCGGACTGGAGGCCGTCCTCCCCGACCACCCGACACTGGGCGACGTCGACTCACCGGCCACCCTCGCCGCCTACCAGGCCGGGAAACGGGCCTACAAGGCGGCGTTGCGGGCGGGTATGCGCGAGGGCGATGCGGGTCGTGCTTTCCTCCGGGTTGGCAGGCCCTGCTGACGTCGATCAGGCGGCGATCTCGCCGCGCGGCACGAAGCCATCGGGATCGCTTCCGTCACAGGGATCGCACCCGGGCAACGCGACTCACCGAGTGAGCGGTATCCCATCAGGTGCCAGCCGGTGCGACCGGTGCGGCCGCCGCTGCGACCGGTGCGACCGGTGCCAGTCGGTGCGGCCGCCGCCGCGCCCCGCCCGTCATCTTCGCGGCGGCCTGCGTGCCTACCCCAGGGGCTCCCCGATGCCGGATCGCACGAGCTCCGTCAGCGACGCGATCGCCCCGGCCTCGTCCTCGCC
>JAJYDP010000472.1 GCA_021777365.1 Chloroflexota bacterium
GGCGGGGCGACGGCGGAGCGGTCGAGTGCGGCGAGGCGCCGAGCGCGGTCGGCGTCTGAGCGCCGGAACCGGAGCCTCGATCCCGGCGCGGCCGCCCGGTCCCGGGCATGGGTGACCCGCAGCGGCTGGTCCTCGTCGCCGTCGGGTTCGCGCTGGTGGTGGTGACGCTCGGCTTCGCCGAGGCGTGGATGTACGCCGGCTCGCGCCTCCTGCGAGCGTGGGCCGGCCGCCTTCCCGAAGGGGCCGCGATCCTGGTCGCCGGGACGCTGCTGGCGATCGTCGCGCTGCCCGGGCTCGGCGCGCACGCGGCCACGTACGTCGTGCTCTCCGCGGCCGCGGTGGCGTTGTTCCGGGCGCGGCTTCCCGAGGCCCGCCGAGCCATCACGCCGGCACGGGCGGCCGCGCTGCTGTTGCTCGGCGCCTTCGGGGTCGCGCTGTTCGTCGGGCTGGCCTTCGGCACCCTCGTCCGGCCACCGGCCTGACGGCCGGCCGGCGACCCGTCGGCGGACGGCGCGCGCTCAGGCAGCCCGGTCGGCGGACGCCGCCCAGTCGCGGACGACCCGGTCGAGCATCGCCAGCGGCATGCACCCGGACGTGAGGACCGCGTTGTGGAACGCCGCGATGTCGAACCGGTCGCCCAGGGCGGCCTCGGCCTCGGTGCGGATCCGCTGGAGCTCCAGCCGGCCGATCATGTAGGCGAGCGCCTGGCCGGGTGACGCGACGTAGCGGTCGACCTCGGCGCGAGCGTGCGCTTCCCGGATCGGCGAGTTCTGGACCATGAACGCGATGGCGTCCTCGCGTCCCCAGCCGAGCGCATGGATGCCGGTGTCCACGACGAGTCGGCACGCCCGCAGTGAGTCGTTCGACAGCATCCCGATCCGGTCGAGGGGCGTCGAGTAGAGGCCCATCTCGTCGGCGAGCCGCTCCGCGTACAGTCCCCAGCCCTCGCCGTAGGCGGTGACCCAGGTGTGTTTGCGGAACTCGGGGATGCCGCCGAGCTCGCTGGAGATCGCCAGCTGGAGGTGGTGGCCGGGGATCCCCTCGTGGTAGACGGTCGATTCGACGTCGAACCGGCCCCACGCGGTGGGATCGGAGGTGTTCATGAAGAAGACCCCGCCACGGCTGCCGTCCGGCGCGGGAGGAAAGTAGAAGGCCACCGCGCCGCTCCGGGTCTCCTCGACGTCGCATCCGGCCTTCGGCAGGACCCCGAACCATTCGCTCATCGCGGCGCGAGCCCTGGCGAGCGCCGTCTTCGATGCCGCCACGATCTCCTGGCCGCTGGTGTGGTGGAGCGCCGGGTCGGACCGGAGGCGCTCGAAGATCCGATCGAGATCGTTTGCGCCGAGCACGATGGGGCCGAGCTCCCGGTACTCGTCCGCGAGCCGGGCCAGCTGGCGCTGCCCGATGTCGTGGATCTCCTGCGGCGACATGCTCCGCGTGGTGTGCAACCGGACGGCCCGCTCATACGCCGGCCCGCCGTCGGGCAACCACGCCAGGCCGCACCGCTCGTTCGCTCGCGCGCGGGGCAGGATCTCGTCGCGCAGCACGGCCCGATAGCCTCCCAGTGCCGGCCGGACATCGCGGGCGACGACGTCGCGGAGCCGTTCCCTCCATTCGGCCGGGTCCCTGACGCCGATCGGTTCCGCGACGTCGAGCAGCGGGTCGGAGTCGACCGGCCGCCCGAGCCAGGCATCGAGTTGCTCGATTGTCTGCCGGACCGCGAAGTCCGCCGGTGTCCTGCCGCGAGCGGCACCTTCTCGGTGGCGCTCACCGAGATCCACGAACATCCTCGCGATGCCGTGGAACTTCCCGATCATCGCCTCGGCCACGGCCGCAGACGGGATGGAGAGCTTCGGAATCAGCACCGGCAGCATCGCCTGTGGCCCGCTGATCGGGTCGACGTCGATCTCCGCCAGGCGCGCCTCGGCGAGATCGGCCCTGGTCGTGGCGTCGAACACGAGCATGTCCCGGGTGATGAGGGCCTGCGGGTGGAGGCCGTCGGGCGCGACCCGCTCGGCCCGCGCCGCGAAGCCGCGCGCCTCGGCGATCTCCGCGTCCTCGGCCGCCCGGCCGACGTCCTCGAACGTGCCGGCATACCGGTAGCTGGCGATCTGGTGCGCCCACGTGGGCGAGGTCCGCAGCCGGAACTCGAAGTAGTCGGCTGCGATGGCGTCGATGTCGTCGGCCACGTCGGGCACCTCCGTGTCGGGCTCCGCTATGCGGGCGCGTCGATGATGCGGCGCTGCAGGTCGACCAGTCCCTGCGCCGCGAGGTCGGCCCCTGCCTCCCGCAGGTCGTTCGCAGTCGCGAAGCCGGTGAGCACCCCCGCGGCCGTCATCCCCGCGGCGCGGGCGGCCTGCATGTCCCAGACCGAGTCGCCCACGTACCAGCAGGTTTCGGGAGCGGTGCCGAGGCGGCGGGCGGCAAGGAGCAACAGGTCGGGGGCCGGCTTGGCGTGCCGCACGTGGCTGCCATCCACGATCATCGGGCGCGACGGGAGCCCCAGGGCGCCGACCGAGGTCAGGACCTGGCCGGCGCGGCTCGCAGTGGCGATCGCGTGCGGGATTCCGGCGCGCGCGAGCTCCAGCAGCAGCTCCCGCGCTCCGGGCAGCGGGCGTGGTGTCGCGTTCAGGCGGTTGAACTGCTCGCCCGACCGGTGGTCGAGCCGATCGGCCAGGGCGTCGTCGATGTCGCGTCCGGCCGTCTGCGCCCCGGCCCGCGCGACCAGGTGTCCATCGGCACCGATCAGCCGACGGAGCGACTGCGGCTCGACCTGCATGCCCAACTCGGCGAAGGCCGCCACCCAGGCGGCGACGCGCAGCGCGACCGTGTCGACCAGGGTCCCGTCGAGGTCGAACACCACGGCGCCCGGCCGGTGCGGTTCGGGTCGAGCGGGCCAGCGGACAAGCGTCGGAAGTCGCTCCACCGCCTCAGCGCCCGGCCCCCACGGGATCAGGCCTCGTCCAGCGCGCGGATGACGTCGTCGATGAGGTCGTCGGGATGCTCCACGCCCACCGACAGCCGCACCAGCGCCGCGGGGACCTCGATCGCCGATCCGGCCGACGCCGCGTGGGTCATGGCCAGCGGCACCTCGACCAGCGACTCGACGCCGCCCAGCGACTCGGCCAGGGCGAAGATCCGCGTGCGCTCGGCGAACCGCCTGGCACGCTCCTCTCCGGTCCGACCCTCCCGGGCGGCCGGCGCGAAGCTCACCATGCCACCGGCGTATCGCATCTGGGCCGCGGCCAGGTCCGCCTGGGGGTGCCGGTGGGGACCGGAGGTCAGCCCCGGGTAGCGCACCAGCTCGACGTCGTCCCGCCCGGCCAGCGCCTGTGCCACGCGCAGGGCGTTCGACGCATGGCGCTCGATCCGCAGGGCGAGGGTGCGCATGCCGCGCAGGACCAGGAAGCAGTCGAACGGCCCCGGCACGGCACCCGCCGCGTTCTGGAGGAACGCCAGCCGCTCGGCGAGATCATCGCGCGAGGTCGCGACGGCGCCGCTCACGACGTCCGAGTGCCCGGCCAGGTACTTCGTGGCGCTGTGCACGACGATGTCCGCGCCGAGCTCCACCGGCCGCTGGGAGAGCGGCGTGGCGAAGGTGTTGTCGACCACCAGGATAGGCCGCTCGCCGCGGGCCCCGGCACGAGGTGCGAGGCCGCGCGCCACCGCCCGGATGTCCACCAGCTTCAGCAGTGGATTCGAGGGGGTCTCGATCCAGACCATCCGGGAGCGGTCCGTGCAGGCGCTGTCCAGCGTGCCCGCCGGGTCACGGGACAGGTCCACGTACCGGGTCAGGACGCCGGTCGGGCGCAGCACGCGCTCGAAGTACCGGAACGTGCCCCCGTAGACGTCGTCGGCGACGACCAGCTCCTCGCCGGGCAGCACCAGCTGGGCGACGGCGGCGGTGGCGGCCGACCCGCTCGCGAAGGCGAGGCCGTGAGCCGCTGCCTCGAGCTCGGCGACGGCCCGCTCGAGGCGCGCCCGCGTGGGGTTGCCCGTCCGCGCGTACTCCCACCCGCCGCGCGGCCGGCCCACGCCGTCCTGCGCGAACGTGCTGGTCTGGTAGATCGGTGGCGCGACTGCGCCCGTCTCCTGGTCGGGCTCCAGCCCGGCGTGCACCGCCAGCGTCTCCGGTCGCCAGCCCTCGTGACCCGTGGTGGGCTCCGGGTTGCTCATCGTTCCTGGCCCGTCCTCGTCGATGGAACGCGATCCGCGTCACCGCGAGTATGGCGGACTCGCGCGGCGGGCGGTGGCGAGCCGGGGCGCCCGGCGCACTCGGGCCGCCACCGGCGGCGGCCTGCGCCGCGCGTAGAATTCGACCGATCGCTTCCACCCGCCCGATCAGCATGTCAGCATGAGGGAAATCGCACGTGCCGTACACTCGCGCGCCCCGGAGGAAGGTCACCGTCATCGGCGCCGGCAACGTGGGGGCGACCGTCGCCCAGCGCGTCGTCGAGGCCGGGCTCGCCGACGTGGTCCTGCTGGACATCGTGCCCGGGCTGCCCCAGGGCAAGGCCCTCGACCTCGCGGAGGCGGCGCCCATCCTGGGCTACGACGTCAGCGTGACCGGCACCAACGACTATGCCGACACCGCGGGCTCGGCCGTGATCGTCGTGACGTCCGGCCTGGCGCGCCAGCCCGGCATGAGCCGGGACGACCTGCTCGCGAAGAACGCGCAGATC
>JAJYDP010000473.1 GCA_021777365.1 Chloroflexota bacterium
CAGGGCCGGGCCGGCTCTCGCCCTCCGGATCCCGCCCGGGGCCGCCGCTCCACCGCCGCCACCGACGTCGGCTCCACCGCCACCGACCCCGGCGCGCCCGGGCGCCCGCCGTTGTTCACTGATCGTAGAAACGTGGCGAGGGGCGAGGCCGACCCGGCATCGGGGCGGACGGGCATCGTGGCCAGGGGTGAGGCCGGCCGACGGGCATCGGGCCGGACGGGCATCGGGCCGGACGGGCATCGAGGCCGGATGGGCACCGGGACGGACCCGCGGGGCGACCCGTCCGTCGCGGGTGGGGCGAGATCCCGCGCGGCGCAGGCGCGGGGCGACCCCGGGCGGCGGGGGTGGTCCGCCCCGCCCCGGGGTCGCGCCATCTCGGTACCATCCGCGTGTGCCAGACGTGGTGGTCCTGGAGGGCGTGTCGCTCACCCGTGAGGGACGGCCCATCCTCGGCGGGATCGACTGGGTGGTTCGCGATGGCGAGCGCTGGATCGTGCTAGGCCCCAACGGCGCCGGCAAGACGACGCTGCTGGAGGTGGCGAGCCTCTACCTGTTTCCCTCCGCAGGGCGGGTCACCGTGCTCGGCGCGACGCACGGTCGCACAGACGTGCGGCCGCTCCGGTCGCGCATCGGGTACGCCAGCGCGGCCCTGGCGCGCCTGCTGCATCCGGACCTGACCGCGCTTCAGGCGGTCGCCACCGGACGGAGCGGCGTCCTCGACCCGTACTGGGCGGAGCCGGGCGCGGAGGACGTCTCGCTCGCGGCATCGCTCCTGGCGCGGCTCGGGTGTTCGGCTCTCGCACAGCACGCGCTCGGAACGCTGTCCGAGGGTGAGCGCCAGCGCGTGCAGATCGCGCGGGCACTGATGGCGTCGCCGGACCTGCTGCTGCTCGACGAGCCGAGCGCGGGCCTGGACCTCGGCGCACGCGAGCTGCTGGTGAGGAGCCTGGCCGGGCTGGCCGCGGACCGGCGCATGCGCGCCATCGTGTTCGTGACGCACCACGTCGAGGAGATCCCGGCAGGATTCACGCACGTGCTGCTCCTGCGCGGGGGTCGGGCGCTTGCAGCGGGGCCGCTGACGTCGACCCTCACGGCGACGGTGCTGACGGCGTGCTTTGGGTTGCCGCTCGAGATCGAGGCGCGGAACGGGCGATGGTTGGCGCGGGCGACCGACGGCGGCGGGTCGCCGAAGAGCCGGACGCCGGACGGCGGGCCGGCGCGGACGAAGGACCGGGTGCCCGTCGACGCGCCCCGGAATCCCCGGGCCGGGGGCGGAGCCGCCGGGTCGATGGCGCCCGTGGACAGGCGACGGCCCGGGGGGGCGTCGGCGCAGCACGAGGACCCGGACCGGACCGTGGGCGACCTTGCCGTGTCCGACGATGCGGCGGGTGGAACGACCGATGCGGCGGATGGAACGACCGATGCGGTGGGTGGAACGACGCCGGGCGGGTCGGCGCCCGACAACCCACCCGTCGGCCCCGTGGGTCCCGGTGATCCGGCGGACGAGCCCGGCGTCGGGGAGGGCCGCGCGCTCGTCCGGGACCCGGACGGCAGGCTCAAGGCGTTCCGGCCGCTGCCGCCCGAGGAACGCCTCGGCGCGCTGGACCGCTCGCTGGCCGCCTACGTCGCAGGCGACTTCTTTGCGGCGCACGAGATCCTGGAGCCCGGGTGGATGGGGTCCGACGACCAGGCCGAACGGGCGCTCCACCAGGCGCTGATCAAGCTCGCGGCGGCCGGCGTCCACGCGGTCCGGGGCAACGCAGAGGGCGTGCGCCGCAACCTCCAGGGGTCGGCGAGGCGCCTGGCGCTGGTGCCGGATGCGGCGAGTGGGACCCTCGGCGACGCGATCCGGCACGTCAACCTCGCGGCGACCCGCGCGTGGGTCGCCGCCGCGCTCGGTGCGTTCGAGCACGCTCCGGACGCCGTCACCCTCGACGACCTGGCCCGCCTGATCGCGGCCGGTCCGGCACCGGTCTCCGGTCCGGCACCGGTCTCCGGTCTCCGGTCCGGCACCGGTCTCCGGTCCGGCGCCTGTCTCCGGTCCGGCGCCGGTCTCCGAGCCGCTACCCGGACGGACGCGCCCGTAGGTCGAACCGGACGGCCGCGCGCTCCGCGAGCATGCGGCCGATCGCCAGCGACGCCGTCGCGGCGGGCGACGGCGCGTTCCGCACGTGGATGATCGCATCGCCCTCGCCGAGGCTGAAGTCATCGACCAGCTGCCCGTCGACCCGAAGCGACTGGGCGCGGATGCCCGAGGGCCCGAACTGCAGGTCCTCAGGGCGCAACTCCGGCACGTACCGGCGCAACGCCTCGAGGAACGCTGACTTCGACACGTCCCGCCACATCTCCGCCAAGCCCGTCCGGACGTACGGCAGCGCCATGCGCCACAACCCCGGCCAGGTCAGGGAGGCCGCCACGTCGCGCGCCGACACGTCCGTGCGCCGGTAGCCCTCCCGCGCGAAGGACGGCACCGCGTTCGGCCCGGCCCACAGCGCGCCGTCCGGACGGCGCGTGAAGTGCACGCCGAGGAACGGGAAGGCGGGGTCGGGGACCGGGTACACGAGGCCCCGGACCAGGTGGGCCGCCTGGGGGCGGAGGTGGTAGTAGTCGCCGCGGAACGGCACGATCCGCTCGTCGCCGCCATGGCCCGTGAGCGCGGCGACGCGGTCGGACTGCAGCCCGGCACAGGCGATGACACCGCCGGCGAGATATGCGTCACGCGTCGTCGGCACGAGCCAGCCGTCACCGGCGCTGGGGCGACCGCCGCCGGCGGCCCCCGGCCGTCGCAGGCCGGTGACGAGCCGTCCCGTGAGTACCCGCCCGCCCATCGCCCGGACGTCGTCCCCGAGCGCAAGCGCGACGCGCCGGAAGTCGACGATGCCGGTCTCCGGCACCCAGAGCGCCCGCAGGCCCGTCACGTGCGGCTCGATCTCCCTGATCCGCTCGGGCCCCACCTCCTCGATCCCGGGGATCCCGTTGGCGAGTCCGCGTGCACGCAGCCCGGCCAGCCGCGGGATCTCCGCCGCCCGTGCCGCGACGACCAGCTTGCCGGTACGCTCGTGCGGGATCCCGTGCTCGTCCGCGAAACGTTCCACCAGGGTCCTGCCCTCGCGGCAGAGCCGCGCCTTGAGGGACCCGGGCCGGTAGTACAGCCCCGTGTGCAGCACCCCGCTGTTGTGCCCGGTCTGGTGGACCGCGAGTTCCCGCTCCTTCTCGAGGACGGCGAGCCTGGTGGAGGGTGCCAGCCCGAGCAGGGCATGCGCCGTGGCGAGGCCCACGATCCCGCCACCGATCACGATCACGTCGAAGCGCTCGGTCATGGGCTCACGTCGGCCGCCGGATCCACGCACCCGGAGTCGGCGGGATGACCGCCGACCCGACACTCTCCGCCACGTCGGACACGATAGCCGTTCGCCCCGGTGAGGCGCGCGGATGGTGCCCGTTCGCGGGGCGTACACTCGCCGCCGCATGGACGAGCACCAGGGACCCGGCGCCGGGCAGGAGCCACCGCGCCGGTTCGACAGTGGACGCGGCTCCGGTGGGAACTCCCGGCCTCCTCGCCCGGCTTCGCGCCGGGGAGCTGGGGCAGGGCGGCAGGGCCGCGGAGAGCGGGTGCTGCGGGTGGGCGCGACCGGCCTCCTGGCCGCGGTGGTGGTCGCGATCCTGCTGGTCCTCACCGTCGGGGGTTCGCTCATCAACCTCGTCACCGACGGCATGTGGTACCAGAGCGTGGGCTACAGCCAGGTGCTCTGGACCAGGCTCGGGGCCCAGCTCGCGCTGTTCCTCGGCGTCGGGATCGCCGTGCTGGCCGTCCTGCTCCTCGACCTGCTGATCGCGTCGCGGCTGGCGCCTCCGCCTCCTCCCGGCGGGGGTTCGCTCCGGCGGCTCTGGGACCGGCTGAACGAGGCATCGCGCTATCAGACCGGGACCCGCATCTTCGGTCCCTTCGGCCCCTCCGAGCCGATCGTCGTCGGCGGCGAGGAAGCCGAGATGCCCGACCTGACGCCCCTGGTGTCCTGGGCGCTCGTCGGGGTCGCGATCCTCGCCGCGCTGACGGCCGCGGGGATCGCGGCCGGCTCCTGGGACACGGTGCTGCTGTGGCTGCACCGTGTCCCGTACAGCCCGACCGGAAAGACCGTCCCGGATCCCATCTTCGGCCTGGACATCTCGTTCTTCCTGTTCGACCTCCCGTTCCTGCGGCTGGTGCAGGGCCTCGTGAGCGGCGTGCTCCTCGCCGCCGTCGCCATCGCCGCCGCCCGCCATTTCGTGGCGATGGCGCGCGGGTCCTTCGCGCCGAGCCGGCCGGCGCGCGTGCACGTGTCGGTGCTCGCCGCCTTCTGGCTGGTGGCCGCGGCGGCGGGGTACCAGCTCGATCGCCTGGAACTGAGCTACAGCACCCAGGGCGTCGCGACCGGCGTCAGCTACGCCGACCAGTCGGCCCGCTTCCTGGCGTACGACGTGCTCACGGTGGTAGCGGTGCTGGTCGCGATCGTGCTCGTCGTCTCGGCCTTCCAGCGCCGCTGGTGGCCGGTGATCGCGGCGGTCGGGGCGTGGCTCGTGCTCTGGGTCGGGCTGGCCGGCATCTACCCCGCGATCGTCGAGGCGGTGGTGGTCAAGCCGAACGAGCTGGCCATCGAGCAGCCGTACATCCAGAACAACATCAACATGACCCGGATCGCCT
>JAJYDP010000474.1 GCA_021777365.1 Chloroflexota bacterium
CCCGGTACCCCACGACCTCCGCCGCGGCGCGCTGTTCTGCCTCCCGGAGCAGCCCGAGCTGGACCGGGTCGGTGTCCGGGTCGTCCGCGCCCGCGTCGCCGCTGGTGCAGCAGACGAGCTCGGCCACGGTGCCCCTGTCAGTCCAGCTGGCGACGGTGGCTGCCGGCCCGAAATCGGCGTCGTCGGGATGGGCGACGATCACGAGGAGGCGTTCCGGTCGCTCGGCGTGGAGCACGGGTCCGGCAGGCATGCCGGCGGCGGGACGCGACGTCACGAGCCGGCCGCCCTCCCGGTCGGTGCACCCAGCTCGCGCAGCGCCGCCAGGACCTCGGCCGGGTGGCCCTCCGGCCGGACGTGCTCCCAGGCGCGGGCGATGCGCCCCTGCCCGTCGACGAGGAACGTCTCCCGCGCGTTGCCCCAGTACGTCCGCCCGTACCGGGACTTCTCGACCCACACGCCGTAGGCCTCGGCCACGGCGTGGTCGCCGTCCACGAGCAGCGGGAACGGGAGCCCGTGCTGCTCGCGGAAGCGGGCGTGGCTCCGCTCGTCCTGGGGGCTGATTCCCCACACCTCCGCGCCGAGGGAGAGGATTTCGGTGTTCGCGTCCCGGAACTCGCAGGCCTCGGTGGTGCAGCCGGGGGTCATGTCTTTCGGATAGAAGTAGATAACGATGGGGTGGGGGCGCTGCGCGGAGAGCCGGTGCCGCCTCCCCACATCGTCGGCGAGCTCGAAGTCGGGGGCCTCGTCCCCGGGTTGCAGATGAGCCACGCCCGACAGCATACCCGCGCCCCGTCCTCCCGCGTCACAGCACCCAGGCGACCAGCACGGCCCCGGCCACGGCGAGGCCAGCGACCAGCACGATCGCGTCGAGGCGGCCGAGCGAGATCGGGCGGTACACGCCTCGTGCGCGTTCGGTGTCGAAGCCCCGGGCGTCCATCGCGAGGGCCATCCGCTCGGCGCGCCTGATCGCGGTGATCAGCAGGACCAGCAGCTGCCCGCCGAACGCGGTCACGCGGCCCCACGGTGTGTGGGGCTCGATGCCCCGCAGCCGGCGCACCGTCCGGATCGCCGCCCAGTCGGCCGCGAGCAGGGGCACGATCCGCAGCGCGGCCAGCGTGCCGTAGGCGAACCGGTACGGCACCCGCCACTGCTGCACCAGGGAGTCCGCGAGCTCGGTGGGGTCCGACGTGGCGAAGACGAGGAGGCTCACGAGCGCGATCACGGCCAGGCGCAGCGCGATGGCGACGCCGGCCCACAGCGCGACCCCGGTGACGCGGAGCGGGCCGGCCTCCGCAACGGCGGCGACGGACGGGTCGCCGTTCGCGGGGTTGACCAGCACGGTGAGCAGCCCGAGCCCCAACGCGGCAAGGCCCAGCGGCGCGAGCCGGCGCGGCACCCGGCCGAGCGGCAGGCCGGAGAAGAGAAGCAGGGCCAGGGAACCGGCCACCCCGAGCGCGAACGGCACCAGCGGACCGGCGGCGAGCACCGCGACCAGGAGCCAGACCACCCCGACGACGATCCGTGTCACCGGCGCGACCCTGGTGAGGAGCGCCGGCCGGACCGGCTCCAGCGGCGCCGGCAGGAAGCTCACCTGCGGACCCCTGCGTATCGATCGGGGAGTGGGTCGGCAACGTCCGCGAGCACGGCGCCGGCTCGCCACGGCCCGGGGGGCGAGTACGGTGGATCGGCCAGGAAGGCCACCGGCGATCCGTCGAGGACCACGCGGCCCTGATCGAGGGCGATCACGCGGTCGCAGCCGGGAATGAGGCGCGGGTCGTGGGTGGCCATGACCTGCGCCTGCCCGTCCAGGCGGAGCCGGTCGAGGAGATCGACCACCGCGTCGGCACCACGCCGGTCGAGCCCGAACGTGGGCTCGTCGAGCAGGAGGATCGCCGGCCCGGCGATGCTCGCCGCGGCGATGCCCAACCGCCGCTGCTCGCCTTCACTGACGCGGAACGGATCCTCCGCGGCGAGCGGCGCCAGGCCGAACCGCTCCAGGGCGGCGACGACGTCGGGGTCAACGGAATCGGGCACCCGACCCAGCGCCGGGAGGCCGGCCGCGACCTCTGCGGCGCAGGTCCGTCCGACGAACCCGAGCTCCGGGTTCTGGAAGACGAGCCCGAGCATGCGGGCGAGATCGCCGCCACGCAGTCGCGCCGCGTCTGCGGCCGGGAGGCCCGTGCCGTCGCCCACGCGCACCGAGCCGGCGTCCGGCCGTCGGATGCCCGCGAGCACGAAGAGCAGCGACGATTTCCCCGATCCATTGGGTCCCACCAGGGCCACGCGTTCGCCGGCGTGGAGATCGAGGCTGACGTCCGAGACCGCCGCGTCCCGGGAGCCACCCGGGCCGGCGGGATAGCGGACGGTGAGCTCCCGGGCCCGCAGCAATGGGTGAAGACGTGCGGGCCCCCGATTGCCGTCTGCGCGGTGGCCCGCTGCCGTCGCGCGTTCCGCCGGCCCGTGTCCCGGCGCGGTCGGCTGCTCCGCCGCCGGCCCAGGGCTCGCCGCCGCCCACGCCCGCCAGCCGCGCGGCACCCAGCTGCCCAGCCGCTCCAGCGTGCCGGCGTGTGCGCGGCCGACCTCGCCAGGTGCCCCCATGGCCAGCTGACGGCCCTCGCCGTCGAGCAGGAGGACCAGGTCGGCCAGTGGCAACACCGCCTCGAGGCGGTGCTCCACGATCACCACCGTGCGTTCGCGCGACCGGACCAGGGATTCCAGCCGCCCGAAGACGGCCTCCATGCCGGGCGGATCCAGGTTCGCGGTCGGCTCGTCCAGCACAAGAAGGCCGGGCATCGGTGCCAGGACGTCCGCGATCGCCAGGCGTTGCTGCTCGCCGCCGGAGAGCGTGACGGTGGACCGCCGCTCGAATCCCGCCAAGCCGACCACGTCGAGCATCTCCCGCACGCGGGCACGCATCGCCGACCGCTCCCAGCCGCGGTTCTCCAGCCCGAAGGCGACCTCGTCCTCGACCCGTGGCATCACCATCTGGCTCTCGGGCTCCTGGAAGACGATGCCGGCCAGCGCGCTCACGGCCTGCGCCGGCGTGGACGCCACGTCCAGGTGCCCCACGCTGAGCGTCCCCTTCCACGTCCCGGGCAGCTCGTGCGGAACGAGCCCGGTGAGCGCCCGCGCGAGCGTGCTCTTGCCGCAGCCGGACGGCCCGATCACGAGCAGCGCCTGCCCGGGTGCAACCCGGAACGAGAGGCCGGCGAGCGCCGGCCGTCCCCGGCCCCGGTACGTCCAGCCGAAGCCGTCGGCCACGATCTCCGGCGGGACGATCGCCTCGCTGCCGGGCAGCATGGTCGAGCTGCCGGCCCACGGGCTCGCGCCCCCTCCGTCGACCGTGGCGCGCCGGCGTGGCCCGCCCGGCCCGGAACCCTGCGACACCGGTCGGCTCAGGCGTCCGACGGGAAGCCCTCCAGGACGCCGGCCTGCCGGATGGCGCGGACCAGCAGCCAGCCACCGAACCCAGCGATCACCACACCCGAGGCGACCTCGAGCACGGCCACCGACGCCTGGAACGGAAGGGCGTTGGTCGGGTAGTAGACGGGCAGGTCGTGGAGGGCCTCACCGACGCCCGCGATTCCCCCCGCGATGAGCGCCACCGGCAGCCCGAACGACCGGTACAGCGTGAACGCGAAGACCAGCTCGGCCCCCATCCCCTGGACAAAGCCGGAGAGGACCACGTCCATGCCCCAGAAGTTGCCGAGCAGCGCGGACACGATCGCGGCGACCAGCTCGGCGAAGAGCGCGGCCCCTGGCTTGCGCACGATCAGCGCGGCGATCACGGCGGGCATGAGCCACACGCCGCTGATCACGTACTCGAGCGGCTTGAACGCCCCGAACAGCGGTGCCGCGACGTTCCACACGGTGTCCCAGGCCCAGAACACCACCCCGAAGGCGACGGCGATCACGGCCGTCACCACGATGTCACGGGTTCGCCAGCGCGTTTCGGGTGACGTGAGGGACGTTCCGTAGCGCGCCACATGGTCTGTCATCTGCTCACTCCTCCGAGGTGCCTTGCGCGGCCGGCTCCACGGCCGACCGGCGCGTGTGGATGACCAGCAGCCGGCCCGACCGGCAGCGGACCGACGCGGTTGAACCCGCCAGTTCGTTGGAGAGCCCGCGAGAGGGCCCCATCAGGAGCGGCTCGTCGCGTAGCGGGTAGCGCAGGCCCTCGGTCACCACGCCGAGGGCGTCGCCTCCCCAGGGGAACAGCGACACGAAGTCGCCCGGCTCGCCGGTGATGTCGAGCCCGGGCGCGGAGCCGGCCGGCCCCCCGTGCTCGAGGAGCCGCAGCGTCGAGCGGTCGTCCGCGAGCGCCATGTCTACGCCCCGCTCCCCAGCCAGGACCAGCAGCTCGATCGCGGACAGGGCGTGCTCGACCCGGGGCCCACCGAGCGCACCCAGCGCGACCACCCGGTCGGCTCCCCGCTCGATCGCGGCCTCCAGCGCGAGCTCGAGATCGCTCTCGTCCTTCTCGGCCGGGACCCTCCGCACTTCGATGCCCGCCAGAGCCAGGCGCCGGACGAGCGCCGGTTCGGCCGAGTCGAGATCGCCGACCACCAGGTCGGGCCGCAGCCCCAGCGCCTCGCATGCGGCCGCGCCCGCGTCGGCGGCAATGACCAGCGTCACGCCGGCGAAGACGTCCGCGGGCAGGGCCGTCCAGA
>JAJYDP010000475.1 GCA_021777365.1 Chloroflexota bacterium
TGGCCACCTGGGTGACGTTCGGGCTCCTGGCCGGCCTGCTCGCCCTGATCATCCTGGCCGTCGCGGCGACGTCGCACCGCACCGGGGCCGCCCCGAACGAGCGCCTGGCCGAGCTGCGGCTCCTCACGTTCCCGGGCGCCTACGACACCATCCTGTCGTTCATCCTCGGCCTGGGCGGCCTCTTCGCCGTCATCTACGGCGCCGCGGTCGCCGGATCGGAGTGGACCTGGGGGACGCTCAAGAACGCGGTCGCCCGGGGCGGGAGCCGGAGCGGGTACCTGCTCCTGACGTTCGCGTCGATCGCCGTGATCGTCGCGGTCGCCCTCCTCGTGACCTTCGGCGTGGGGGTCGGTGCCGCTCTCGTCGGCGCGCACATCGCTGGTGTGTCGACGGCCGGGCTCGGGGACGGCCCCACGCTCGGCCGGCTGCCCGAGCAGTTCGTCCGCGGCTGGTTCGCCATCCTCGAGGAGGGCGCGCTGGGGTTCGCGATCGCCACGCTCGCGCGCAGCCAGCTGGCCGGCATTGGCGCCGGCATCGCGCTCTACTTCGGGGAGACGTTCGCCGGCATCTTCCTGCCCGACATCGTGAAGTACCTGCCCTTCAACGTGGCCCAGGCCTCGGTGAACACGGGTGCCGCAACCTCGGGCGGGTTCGGCGGCGGCGCGACCGTGGCCGCGCTGCCGGCCGACTCGGCGCTCGTGCTCGTCGCCGTGTGGCTGGTCGGTGCGCTGCTCGTCGCAGCGGTCTTCGCCGAGCGGGCCGAGATCAGCGGCTGATCCGCGGGCCGACGGCCCGAGGGCTGCGGCCCGGCTTCATTGCGCGTGGGCGCGCGTCGCCGAGGCACGCTCGCCGGCCGCAGCGATTGCCCGTTACGGCTGGCGCGGTTGCCGCGGCGGCGCGTCCGGTATCGGGGTGTTCGCCGTGCGCTCGGCCTGCCGCCGGTGCTCGCGCTCCAGCGCGCGCATGACCTTGTCGGCCTCCCGAGCCGCCTTGCGTCCCGTCTGCTTCTGACCCATGACCCCACGGTACACTGGTCGGCGGTCCTCGTGGCGCCCCGCAGACACGCCGGGCGGCCACGGCCCAGCACCCCCAACGGGAGCGCGTCGTGCGCCAGTCGGGCGCTGCGATACTGCTGGCAGACGAGCGCAGATGACAGGCTGCGCCCCGTGCGGGCCGATCGCGCAGCTCCCGCCCCCGACGCCTCGCGCCTGCGGCGCGCGCCTGTCGGACCGGGTGATACGTCAGGACGACGAAGGCGCCCGACTCAGCCGCCCTGTGCCCAGAACGCCGTCGGCACGTAGAGCGGCGTGCGCAGTGTCTTTCCGCTCAACGCGGTGATGCGGTACCACCAACGGTAGGTCCCGTGCCGATAGCAGTCGGAGACGTACTGGCTGCCGAGCACGGCACCTGTCGCCACGGCGTGCGCGCCGGCCGGCAGGCGCTCGACGATCGAGCCACCGGACGGGGACGTGCGAACGTGGATCCCCGAGCACATCGCCGTGAGTGTCACGGCCCGGGCGTACGACACGGCCGCTGGGGCGGGCGCGGACGCTGACGCCCCGCACAGCGCGTCGGCGTCGAGCCCACCGGGCGTGTACTGCACGAGCCGGATCGGGCCCCCGGTGAAGCTGTTCGCGGTGCTGCAGTGCCGGAGCGCCCCGGCTGCGGTCGGGTTCGACGTGGCGTACCAGATGGGGACGCCGGGCCGGTACGAGCCGACGATGCGGGCCCACTGGTAGCCCGTGCTGTAGACGCCGACCGGGCGGCCGACGGCGTGGAAGTACGCGATCGCGCCGGCGATCGATCGCGCGTTCACCGACGTGCTCGCCGACCAGCGGAAGCTGAGCTCGACGTCGAGCCACCAGGTCGTGTGCGCGCCCGACCATCCGATCGCGGCGACCGCGTAGCCGTAGGCGGAGCGGGCGGCGTTCCAGCCGTAGTTGTAGGCGCGACAGAGCGGGGCCGCGAGCGAGCAGGTGCCGGCGGGTCCGCTCGCGCCCATCCCCACGCTCGTCGTGTTCGGGGCGGCGATGTTCATGTAGAGCTGGGGCCACCCGGTGCCCCTGGCGGCGCTCCACTCACGCCGGAGGCAGGCGTTCACGCTGAAGGGATGCCCGCCCGTGACGCCCACGATCCCGAAGGTCCGCCCGACGGGATAGACGGCCGAGCAGTTGGGCCAGGAGACGTCGTAGCCGATGAAGCCCGCCGCGCGGGATGGCGCGGCACCGATGAACGATGCCCCCATGAGCAGGGCGGCCACGATGACAGCGCGCACGAAGAACCTGCGACCCACGGTCCCTCCGATCCACCCGGACGCCATCCTCAACGGGTGGCGGCGATGTCCTGGGCCGCGCGCGGAGGCACTCGAGCGATGCGAGGCAGCGTCGGCAGGCGAGGCGCGACGATGGGCCGGATCAGACGGCGCTCGTGCCCGGCCGCGGAGGCGGCGTGATTCGGTTGGTCATGCTCCGTCCGGCGATCCGGTCCCCCGCCGGCGAGCCTACCGATCGGGCCTGCGTCGGCGCGTGGGGTGGATGCAGGGATCGGGGAGACACTTCCGGGGTAGTACCCGCTGCCGGGACCGGCGCCGCCGGGACCGATGCGGCGTGGGCCGCGCGGCCTGATCGCGGACTCCTCTTCCGCGGCCCTGCCAACCGGCCCGGCCCTCACCGCGCCTGCCTGGCCGGGAGCGGCCTGATTTTCTGCTTGACAGCCATGCTAAATTCACGCGACTCGGCCATGATCTCTGCCCCGTCCGGCAGGCCGAGCCGGTTCATCAGATCCGGGCAGAGAAGCGAGGGGGGCTCACACATGGCCGTCGTCATGGTCGACGAACTTCCGGGCGGAGGCCCGGAGACCGTCGACCTCCTCCGTCAGCTCGGGCTGCTCGAGAGGATCAAGTCGGCGCCCGGGTTTCTCGGGCACTGGAGTGGGACGACGAGCACCGGCTACCGCGTGGTCGAGGTCTGGGAGTCGCCGGAGGCGCACCAGGCGTGGTACGACAGCGCGGTGAGGCCCTCTCTGCCCCCCGGCACGGAGCCTCCGCCGCCCACCTACGTCGACGTGCTCGCTGAGGTTCAGCCCGGCTGACGGGCGCCGTCGCTCCATCAGGAGGGCCGGGGGCTCGTCCGCGAGGACTGGTCAGGCGTGAGGCACGCGCCGGCCACATCCGCCGACCTTCGGGAATGGGGCAGACGGCTCGAGGGCTGCCGGCGCGCGCTGGGGCCTCCACCGACCCGGCAGTCTCCCCCCAGCTCGTCGCTGGCTCGACGCGGTATCGCAGGATGGAGGTCCACGGTGAACAACGCACTGGTCGACCAGGTGCTCGCGACCGCGGCATCCGTGGTCGCAGGCGGCGCGATCTCGGCGAACGGCCACGGGAACGTGAGCGTCCGGGCAGGGAGCGGCGACGAGATGTACTTCACGTCCGCGTCGTCGCTCAACGGCCTCACGACGGATGGGATCGCGAGGGTGGGCCTCGACGGGACCCTGCTCGAGGGAACCCTCCCGCCGATCCAGGGCGCCGTGGTCGCGATGCACACGGCCCTGTACGCCGACCACCCCGAGGTGCGGTCGGTCATCCACACCCACGCGCCCTATGCCACGGCGTTCGCGGTCGCCAACCAGCCGATCGACTGCTGGATCGAGGCGCTCGCGATGTTCGGACTCGCCGACGGCGTGCCAGTCGCCGCCTACGCTCCTCGCGGCTCAGGTCAGGCCATCGCCAACATCCGGACTGCGGTCCGCCCCGGAGTCCCGGCCGTCCTCCTGGCGAACCATGGCCTGCTGGTCTTCCATCGCACGCCCGAACTCGCGGTGCTCGTGAACGGGGTCGTCGAAGAGGCGGCTCGGGCCGCCATCCATGCGTGCAACCTCGGTGGCGCCGTCGCGTTGCCCGCCGAGATGCGGGCCGCGGCGCTCCAGCGCGCGATGAGCTTCGACACGGCGGGAACGCGCACGGCCTGACGATCCCAGACGTCCCCTCCGCACGCGATTCGCCGTAGGGCCGCGCTCTCGTCCCTGTCGGGGACCCAAGAGATTGGCACGCGTGCGTGACACGGAATGGCAGCCGAACCTCGTCGCGTGTCACTGCCGGCCGTCGGATCGAATAGCGGGGGGACGCCCCGCAACTACCCTGGGACAAGTCAGAGCCGGACGATCTCGATCTCCCTCGCGTGGGCGACGAAGCCGGGGCCCGTCGGGCTGCACGCGTAGAACCCGGCGCCGAGCTCGTCGGGGCAGTCCATGAAGTGCCACACGCGCAGCTGATGCCAGTTCGAGCCGTCCTGTGACCAGTCGGCCAGGAAGTCCTCACTTGGTCGCCGCACCCGGTAGACCATTTCGCGAACGCTCGACGGCACCACTTCGGTGGCCCAGTCCGAGTATCCGCTTAGGGTGACGACGGAGCCGAGGGGCGACAGGCCGGGCGTCTCGTACTCGACCGAGCACTTCATCCAGTTTCTCCGAGTCCGCCCGGACGAGCGCTCCGCACTGGTCGTACTGCGCGTTTGGTGCGAAGTCGACGGACACAGCCAAGGTGAAGTCACCGCGCACCCGTACCGAGAGGAAGTGTCCGTTGTCCCGCTGGAAGCCGTAGTGCGTGCGCTGCCAGAAGCCTGTGTCCGGATCAGTGAGGACCTCGAGCGGAGGACCGGGCGACCA
>JAJYDP010000476.1 GCA_021777365.1 Chloroflexota bacterium
GTTGACCACGTAGTCGATGAACCCCGGGTCCTGGTGGCTGAACCCGTTGTGGTCCTGGCGCCAGACGTGCGAGCTGAGCAGGTAGTTGAGCGAGGCGATCGGCCGGCGCCAGGGGATCCGGTTGGTGGTCTCGAGCCACTTGGCGTGCTGGTTGAACATCGAGTCGACGATGTGGATGAACGCCTCGTAGCAATCGAAGAGGCCGTGCCGCCCGGTGAGGAGGTAGCCCTCGAGCCAGCCCTGGCAGAGGTGCTCCGACAGCACCTCCATCACGCGGCCGCCGGGCGCGACGTGGTCGTCGGTGGGCAGGATCTGGCCGTCGAAGGCGCGGTCCGTGACCTCGAACACCGCGCCCAGGCGGTTCGACGCGGTCTCGTCCGGCCCGAACAGCCGGAACGTCTCGGGATTCCGCGCGATCACGTCGCGCACGAACGCGCCGAGGACCCGCGTGGCCTCCGAGCGGTTCGTTCCCGGCCGATCGGCGGGGACGGCGTAGTCGCGGAAGTCTGGCAGCGCGAGGTCGCGGAGCAGCAGGCCGCCGTTCGCGTGGGGGTTCGCGCTCATGCGCCGCCAGCTGGTCGGGGGCAACGCCTGCAGCTCCGGGACGAGCGTGCCGTGCTCGTCGAACAGCTCGTCGGGCCGGTAGCTCCGCATCCAGCGGTCGAGGATGGCCAGGTGCTCGGGGTTCGTGCGGGCCTCGGCCATGGGTACCTGGTGTGCCCGCCAGGTGCCCTCGACCGGCTTGCCGTCGACCTCCTTCGGACCGGTCCAGCCCTTGGGGGTCCGCAGCACGATCATCGGCCACCGCGGACGGGCCGTCTCGCCACGCTCGCGGGCGGCGCGCTGGATGTCGTGGATCTCCCGTACGCAATCGTCGAGCACACCTGCGAGGCGCTGGTGGACGGCGGCCGGGTCGTCGCCCTCGACGACGTACGGGTGGTACCCGTGCCCCTCGAACAGGCGCTGGAGCTCCTCGCCGGGGATGCGCGCCAGCACGGTGGGGTTGGCGATCTTGTAACCGTTGAGGTGCAGGATCGGGAGGACCGCCCCGTCGGTGGCCGGGTCGAGGAACTTGTTGCTCTGCCAGCTCCCCGCGAGCGGCCCGGTCTCCGCCTCGCCGTCGCCCACGACGCAGCACACGACCAGGTCGGGGTTGTCGAACGCCGCGCCGAACGCGTGCGAGAGCGCGTATCCCAGCTCGCCGCCCTCGTGGATCGACCCGGGGGTTTCGGGCGCCACGTGGCTGGGGATCCCGCCGGGGAACGAGAACTGGCGGAACAGCTTCCGCATCCCATCCGCGTCCTGCGTGATGCTCGGGTAGACCTCCGAGTACGTCCCCTCGAGGTACGCGTTGGCGACGATGCCGGGGCCCCCGTGGCCGGGCCCGATGACGTAGATCGCGTCCAGGCCCCAGTTCCGGATGACCCGGTTCATGTGGGCGTAGACCAGGTTGAGGCCGGGCGTGGTGCCCCAGTGCCCGAGCAGCCGGGGCTTGACGTGCTCGGGGACGAGCGGCTCGCGCAGGAGCGGGTTGTCGAGCAGGTAAATCTGGCCGACCGAGAGGTAGTTGGCCGCGCGCCAGTAGGCGTCGATCAGGCGGAGCTCCTCGCTCGACAGGGATCCGCCCGGGGCCGGTTCGGGAGGTTGCATCGTGCTCGCGGCTTCCTGCATGTCCTGCACCGCCTTTCGTGGAAGACGGCTCGCCGCAGCACCCGCCGAGGCGGCCCCCCGGTGTCCTGTTCACCGGCCGTGGGCGCAGCCGACCGGGACGAGTGTACGCGCGGCCCGAGCACGGCTCCCTCACCGGTGACGAGGGTTCGGGCGCTCTCCGGTCTACGGAACGATCGCGACCAGGCAGGTCGGCCCGCCGTCGGCACGCGCGAACTCGTCGAACTCGAGCTCGACCACGACGGCGCCCGCGGCGCGCAGCATCGACGCGGTCCGCGGGTGGCCGGCGGCCATGAACACGCGGCCGCCCAGCGCGAGCACGTTCGCGGCCCCCGCCTCCTCGTCCGGGACGGCCAGGCGTTCGACCAGGCCGTCGGGTGCCGACCCGGGCGACCGATCGAGCGAGGCGAAGCCAGCGGCCGTGCCGAGCAACCTGCCAGGGCCCAGGGGCGTGACCGCGGTGGCCAGGTGGAGCCGGTCCGTGACCGGGCAGAGGAAGGCCTGGTAGCCGAGCGACCCGACGGCGAGGGCGAGCTGGCCGGCACCGCACACGTTGGTGCGGCCCGAGACGCCGATCGCGATGCGGTCCCCGTAGACGATCACGTCCCCGCCGTCGAGGGTGCCGGCCTCCTCGATCTCGACGACGTCGGCGCCGGGGGCGAGCTCCTGGGCGCGAGCGGCCACGGACGCGACCTCGCCGCGACGCGACAGGGCACCGGGCCGGGTGACGACGAGCAGGGCGGTGGATCCGTCGGGGTCGCCGGCACGGGGCAGGGCGATGAGGGTGTCGGAGACGAAGGTCGCGTCGGGGAGCGCGGGCTCGGGCGGGAGCTCGACGAGGTCGAGGCCAGCGGCGGAGAGCGCGGCCACGAAGGCGCGGTGCTGGGCGATGGCGCGAGCGGCGTCGATCCGGCCGCGCTCCTCGTGCGTCGACAGGGCGTCCCTGAAGGCGGCGGACGGCTCACGGACGATGACGCGCATGCCCGGCCGCCTATTGCTCGAGCACGGGCCGGGCCTTTTCCGGGTCGTCGACCACGAAGGCGAACATGGCGCGGTCCCCCCAGCGCCCGATGAAGAGGTGGCCGTGAATGTTCACGCCGGCGTCGGCCAGGCGTCGCGCGATCTTCGCCATCCCGCCCGGCTGGTCGTCGACCTCGGCCAGCAGCGACTCGCCCTCGAAGTACGTGTAGCCGCCGTCGTCGAGCACCTGTCTCGCGGTGTCGTCATCGGCCGTGGTCAGGATCACGTGCCCGGTGTCACCGAGACCGCCTCCGCCGATCGCGCGCAGATCCACGCCGCGTGCGGCCAGTGCCTCGGCGAGGGTCGCGAGCGCGCCCGGCTCGTTCTTGAGCTGCACGATGAACTGCTGGGCCATGGTTTCCTCCGCGGACTCGTGCCGCCCGGACTCGCGCCGCCTGGCCTCCTGCCCGGCGATCGGATTGCGCTGCCGATTCTAGGGCCGCGACGGCGGCGGTGGCAGGGGCAGTCTGCCGAGGTGCCAGCGCCGGGGCACAACCGACCGCGCCCTCAGCGGATCCCCGTGTCGTACTCCAGGTCGGCCGTCGCCGAGGCGCCCGGCGCGGGCAGCGTGACGGTGATCGGCGCGGGCGGCCGCATGAGCCCCTGCACGGGCAGCGCCGAGACGGTGAACATGCCCGTCGCCGGCACGGCCACGCGGTAGGTGCCGTCGGTGCCCGTCGTGGCACGGGCGACCTCCCGACCGGACGAGTCGTCGACCACGACGACGGCTCCGCCGACGGGGCGCGGCGAACACCCTGGGAGCGGTGGGATTCGTTCGACCGGGCAGACCGGGCCCGCGGTCACCGTGCCCGAGATGCTCGGCGCCGAGCCGCCCAGCGACGGGGCGGGCGCCGAGGTCCCCCCGGCGGCGCACCCGGCGAGCAGTGAGGCCGCGAGCGCGGCGGTCGGCAGCAGGATCACGGGCCGCAGGTGCATGCCGCGCAGACGCCGGCTCGGGGCGGACGGTTCCCCGGCACCGGACACCGGGCACCCGGCACGGGGCGCCGGACGCCGGATGTCGGGCGCTCCTCCGGCCGACCCGGCGACCCGCCTCGCGTCACCCGGCGCGCAGTACCAGGATGTGCTGGTGGACGATGTTCGGCACGAACACCCGCGGATACCCGTACGGCCGGAGCCGCGTGCCCGCCTGGTACCAGACCAGGTCGCCCTTCGTCACGAACCCGACCCGCTCGGCCCGTGCCGCCAGGTCCGAGGCGGTGAACCGGTACCGACCCTCCTGGTACGCATCCCGGACGATGACCGCGGCGTAGCGGCGCTCGCGGAGCACGCGCCGCAGCTCGCCAAGGACGCGCTCCATCCGGTCCAGGTACTCGTCGTACGAGGCGCTGTTCGCCAGGTCCGAGGGTGAATCGGTCACCATCGCGTAGTCGGTTCGCCGGTTCGCGTGGGCTTCGGCGAGCGGTCCGCCCGACATCGTGAGCCGGAGCTGGGGGTTGTAGGGCGGATCCGTGGCCACGAAGTCGACCGACCCGTCGGCCAGGCGCGGCAGCAGCTCCAGCGCATCGCCAACGTCCATCCGGCAGCCCGACGGGTCGAACGACCTCGCCCCGCCCGGATCGGACGGGCCGAGGTCCGGCAGCACCGGCCCCAGCCCCCACCCCTCGGCCAGCGCGTCGCGGACCACGGCCTCGTACACCGCCGCCCACCGAGTGTCCAGCTCGATGCCGATCGCCTGCCGCGGGACCCGGCAGATCGCCGCGCCGAGCAGCGTCCCGCCGACCCCGGCGAAGGGATCCAGCACGAGCTCTCCACCCTTCGTGAAGAACTCGATGAGCCGGGCCATCAGCCGGGGCGGCTTGTTCGCACCGTGGGCCTTCCGTGCGGCGTGCCCGAGCTCGGAGGGGTACGCGGTCGTCCAGAGCGACTTGGTGAAGTAGAGCCACTCCTCGCCGGACAGCTCGTTGAGCCCGTTGTCCGGGTGGACCTGTCCGCCTTCCGCGCTC
>JAJYDP010000477.1 GCA_021777365.1 Chloroflexota bacterium
CCACGAGGCCGTCCGGGCCGACCACGTCGAGCCCGCTGAACGGAGGGCTCAGTGGCTCGGTGAACTCCAGCCGCACGATGCGCGGCGGCACGGACAGGCTGGCACCCGGCTCGGGGACCGCCGACGCCAGCAGCGCGTGACCCAGCACGGGGGACGGGGCCAGCAATCCGGCGGCCAGCAATCCGGCGGCCAGCAATCCGGCGACCAGCAACCCGACTGCCAGCAACCCTGCGACCAGCGGCCTTGCGGCCGGCAATCCGGCGCCCAACGCGGCAGCAAGGCGTCCCGCGACTGCCAGCCGGCCGCTCGCCGCGACCGCCCCGGCGCCCCGGACGTGCGCGCGGCCCGGGACCCGCATGACCCTCAGGAGCTCGGCGCCGCGATGCGCTGGCCCAGCAGGTGTCCCAGGTCGTCGAGCGCCTGCGGCACGGTCCACGCGGCCTGCGGGTCGTGCAGGTTCTGGAGTCCCTGCGCGTCGAGCAGGGACGTCAGGGTCGGGTTCAGCTTCCCGCCGACATCGGGCACCCCGACGATGGCGATCCGCTCGTGGCCGCCGGGATCGAGGAAGAACAGGCCGTCGCTGTGGGCCACGTCGTAGGTCTCCGGCTGGTGGGTCCACCAGTCGATGGGCGGGGGCGATCCGGCAGGCTGCACCTGGTAGCCCACGCCGAAGAACCGCCAGAAGCGCGCGATCTGGTCAGCCGAACCCGTCAGCAGCGCCCAGTCCGAGCCCGTCAGCTGCGCATAGGCCCGCAGCCGCGCCGGGACGTCACGCCCTGGGTCGACCGTCACCTCCACGAACGCGACGCGGTCCGCGAGGCCGGCCAGTGCCACCGCCCGCTGCATCTCGAGGAAGGCGCCCGTGGTGATGGGGCACACCTCGTGGCAGAGGGTGAGGAAGGGCGCCAGCACCACGTACCGGCCGTGAAACGACGCGAGCGAGGTGGGCCGGCTGGCGACGTCCACCAGCTGCATGTCCGGCGCCGGCTGGTCGAGCTGCACGCCGGTCACGGGCGGAAGCGAGCGGCCCACGCCGAGGATTGCGGCGCCCCCGATGGCAAGCGCCAGGACCAGCGCGACGAGGCCGGTCACCAGGAGCCGGGGGCGGGTGAACGCGGGACGCGTCATGGGCGCATCGTAGTGCGGCCGGTCCGACAGGGTGGGCGGAGAGGCATTCGCCCCACAGGACGGGGTCGATCGCGGCCGTTCAGCCGTCTCGAGCGCCGAACACCTGCGCCAGCTCGAAGGGCGGCGTGACCTCCAGCTGGTCGTACCGGCAATCCGCCGGCGAGCGGTCCGGGCGCCAGCGCAGGAACGTCGTCGCGTGTCGGAACCGATCGCCCTGCAGGTGGTCGTACGCGACCTCGCAGGCTCGCTGGACTCGCAGCGGCTCCCAGCTCAGGTCGCGGCCGCGGTTCCAGCGGCTGGTGGCACCCGGCATCCGCTGCCCCCGCGCCGCCGCCTCGGCCTCCCAGGCCTTCCACTGCGCCCACGGATGCCCATCGAGTGCCCCGTCACGGAGCGGCCCGAGCTCGTCGATCAGCGCGCGGCGCTCGTCGCGGGTGAAGCTCGAGGTGACCCCCACGTGATGGAGCGTCCCGGCGCCGTCGTAGAGCCCGAGCAGCAGCGACCCCACCAGCTCGCCCGGCGCGTCGCGGTACCACCGGAAGCCCGCGACCGCGCAGTCGGCGGTGCGCTGGTGCTTGATCTTCACCATCACGCGCCTGCCCGGCTCGTAGCGCCCGTCGAGCCGTTTCGCCACCACTCCGTCCAGTCCGGCGCCCTCGAACCGATTGAACCAACCGGCGGCCACGGCACGATCGGTGGTGGCCGGCGTCAGCAGCACGTGGCTGCGGCCGTGCCCGGCACCTTCCGGGGGCAGCGCGGCGGCCAGGCTCGAACGCCGCGCCGCGAACGCGGCGCCGCGCAGGTCCTGGTCGCCGAGCGCGAGCAGGTCCCACGCCACGAAGGAGGCCGGCGTCTCCGCGGCGAGCATCGCGACGCGGGACTCGGCCGGGTGGATACGCAGAAGCAGCGCGTCGAAGTCCAGGCCGTGCGCGCCGGCGATCACGATCTCGCCGTCGACCACGCACCGCGACGGGAGCGCGTCGAGCAGTGGCCCGCGCAGCTCGGGGAAGTAGCGGTCGAGCGGTTTGAGGTCACGACTCTGGACCAGCAGCTCGTCGCCGTCCCGGAAGACGATGGCCCGGAACCCGTCCCACTTGGGCTCGTAGAGCCACCCGTGGCCGTCCGGGATCGTGCCGGCCGGCTTCGCGAGCATGGGCTCGACCGGCGGATTGACCGGCAGCTGCACGGACCCCTCCTCAGGCCTCGATCGCGGCGGCGACAGCTGCGGCGGCCGGGCCGGCGTTGGCGGGCGAGTCCGTTGGCGGGCGAGTCCCGGCGGCGCGTCCCGGTCCGGCGGTCGCGTCCCGCTCGCCGTCCCGAGGGTCCCCTATTCCGCGGTCGACGCCTCGCCAGCCTCGCCGGCAGGCTGCTCCGCCCCCACGGTGGTCGCCGCAACCGCCTCGCGCTCGACCTCGGCGCGCGAGGCCTGGACGTGCGCGACCGCCTCGTCCGGGTCGGCGAGCAGCGTCACCTTCGCCGGCAGGTGCAGATCGCGGACGTGGATCGCGGCGTCGAACGACTCGAGCACGCTGATGTCGAACTCGATCGTCTGCGGCATGTCGCCGGGCAGCGCGCGGAGCCGGACGTGGTCCAGCGTCTGGAGCAGCGTGCCGCCGTGCTTCTCGACGGCGATGGAGGTGCCGACCGGCTCCAGCAGCACGTCCATCGTCATCTCCTCGGTCATCTTGACCGCCTGGAAGTCGACGTGGATCGGGATGCGCTTGACCGGGTGCTCCTGGACCCCGTGGATCACGGCGGGGTGCGCGTGCCCTCCCTCGATCTTCAGGTCGATCAGGGCGTGGCGACCGGCTGTCCTGCTGAGCGTCTCGAACGCCTTCGCATCGACCTGGATCGCCTGCGAGGCTTCACCGTGGCCGTACAGGACGGCAGGCAGGATCCCCTCCCGGCGAAGCCTGGCGACGTCCTTGCCGGTCAGCTCGCGCCGGTGCGCGGTCAGTGCAGGTCGGGTCACGGTGGTGTCCTCGTTGTGGCGGGCGGCGGGCCGGGCGGCAGACCGTATCCATGTGGGCGCCGAGCGCGGTGGGCGGCGCTCTCCCATCGGGTTCGCGACCAGCGATGGTAGCAGACCCTCCGGGTTGTACGATTCCCGCCGATGAACGCAACGATCCTGATCGTCGAGGATGAGTTCGCCGTCGCGCGCGGAATCGAGTACGCGCTGCAGCAGGAGGGGTATGACGTCCGGATCGCGCGGAGCGGCGAGGAGGGACTGGAGTACGCGACCCAGCAGGCCCCGGACCTGGTGGTGCTGGACGTGCGGCTGCCGGGGTTCGACGGGTTCGAGGTCCTGCGGCGCCTCCGCGCGTCGGGATCGAAGGCACCGGTGCTCTTCCTGACCGCCCGCGACGACGAGGTCGACAAGGTGATCGGCCTGGAGCTGGGCGCGGACGACTACCTCACCAAGCCGTTCAGCCTGCGTGAGCTGATGAGCCGCATCAAGGCGCTCCTGCGGCGCGCGTACGGGGATCTTGCCGACGCGACGGGCGGCCGGGTGATCCGGTTCCGCGACCTTGTGATCGACCTGGAGCGCCGGCGCGTGGCGCGTGGCGAGCGTCGTATCTCGCTGACGGCCACCGAGTTCGAGATCCTGCGCCATCTCGCCTCGCGTCCCGGGCGCGTCTACTCGCGCCGGGAGCTGCTCGAGCTGGTGCGCGACTACGAGTCGTCCCTCGACCAGGACGAGAAGACGATCAACGTCCACGTGAGCCACCTGCGCGAGAAGCTCGAGGACGACCCGTTCGCCCCCGCCTTCATCCTGACGGTGCGGGGTGCCGGCTACGCCTTCGCCGAGCGCTGACGGCTCGGCCCCTGCATCCCGGGAGCACGCCCGCCGACGCGGATCCCGCTGGCGGCTGCGACAGCGGTTGCGCTCCCGGCTGCTCCCCCGCTCGCTCCGGGCGCGCCTGCGGCCCGGTCGGCTGATCCCGAGGCGTCTGCTGCCCCGTTCGTTCCGCGCGCGCCTGGCCCTCGTCATCTCCGCGGTCGTCGCGTTCGCGCTGATCCTGGTCCTCGCGGTCCTGCCCCGGCTCCTCGACTCGTACTTCTCCCAGCAGGAAACCCAGAACCTGCAGGCGCGGGAGGCGGCGGTGGAGCAACTCCTGTACGCGCAGCTGCGCCTGACCACCCGCGGCGGCCTGGTACCGATCCTGACGCCCACCAGCCCGCTCCAGCTGTCCTCGCCGATGCTCACCGCCCTGACCGGCGTGGACGAGGCGGGCGAGCCCTCGTTCCTGGCGGCACAGGCCCAGCTCGTGGCGCAGGCCGACCTGTCCGTCGAGATCTACGCCGGGCCGCGGGCGACCGGCCAGCCGGTGGCGACGCTCCGGGCCCCGCTCACCGCGTCGCCCGGGCAGGGCCTCACGCGCGAGGCGGGCAGCGTCAGCGACTCGTTCACGATCACGGACAGCTACTGGTCGCAGTTCTCCAGCAGCGCACCGGTACGGACGGTGGTCGTGACGCTCTCGTCGCCCTACAC
>JAJYDP010000478.1 GCA_021777365.1 Chloroflexota bacterium
CCTCGACGCGGAAGCAGGCCCGACCCGCCGACAGCACCAGGAACGGATCGGGCCCCTCGACGTCGGTCCAGCCCGCCGGCAGCGAACGGACGCGATCGGATCCGGGCTCAGCGAAGAAGACCCGGTGCTCGCCCCAGGTGTGGGCGTAGCCGACGAGCTCGAACTGCCGGCCGCTCAGGGGGTGGAAGGGGTGGGTCACCCGAAAGCGCTGCGGATCGCTGGCACCAGGTGCAGTTGACGGCCTACGCCAACGGCGCGGCGGAGCGGGTGTGCGACTGGATCGACCGCCACTTCCCGCGCCGACGGCGCAGCAGCCTGCGCAACGCGAAGCGCCTCGCGCTCGTCTTGGCCCTCGCCCGGGCCGAGCTGGCGAACCAGGCCGATCTCTCGCTCTACGCGCGGATCGTCAAGGATCGGCTGGCGGCGTTGCCCGTCGAGTTCGAGGTGCGCTGGCGCGTCCTCCAGGACCCCGCCGCTCGGCTCGGCTCGCTCGCCGCCCTCCTCATCAGCGCCCGCGACCGGGCCCGTCGCAACACGACGGCCTACATGGCCGACGCGAAGACGCGCTCGGTGCCGCGGCTGCTCGAGGGGGAGAACGAGGAGCGCGCGCGGGCCGGTCTCGCGCCGCTCGTGGCGACCGTCAAACCCGGACGCCGGACGCTCTCGATCGAAGTGGCGGGGCTCACCCTCGCCGACTTCCCCGCGCGCCTGCGCGACTGGGACGGCACGGCGAACGGAGCGGTGGATCCGCTCGCGCTATCGGCGGGCGCGAGCTACGAGGCGCACTGGCGGTGCCACCGCTGCGGGCACCGCTGGACGGCGCCGGTCGCCCAGCGCACGAAGCGGCTCACGCGCTGCGGGCGCTGCCACACCGAGCGCGCCGATGGGCTGAACTCGCTCGCCGCGGTCCATCCCGAGTTCCTGGCCGAGTGGGACGCCGAGGCCAACGCGCCGCTGCGCCCGAAGCGGATCAAGGCGACCTACGACAAGACGGTCGCCTGGCGCTGCCCGGACGATCCGACGCACCGGGCTACCGGATGTCGCCGTATGCGCGGGCGAAGGTCGAGGTCGGCTGCCCGATCTGCCGGAAACGGCGACGCGTCGAGGCGCGCCGCGAGGGGAAGCGGGCGGCATAGGGCAGGCGCCCGAGCTGTCAGTCGCGCTCCGGTTCGTCGGGTCGCGGGGCAAGGTGATGGTCGTGCTTGCCCCGAGCACAGTTCCAGCACAGACCGTTTTCGCCGAGGTTCTCTGCTCGAGGACAGGGCCTTCCACCTTCGTGGCACTGGCATGTTCCGAGCGGACGGGGTTTGGGTATCTTGGGCTCCGGCACTTGGATCCCCCCTCCCAACCTACGCGGCGACTACCGCAGCATCATGGGCAGCCGCGCGTGCCTCCTCAAAGACTGCAACTCGGCTCGCACCGCGCGCCTCTACGGTCGCGCGTCCGAACGCCCGAACGGAGGCATGGTCATACGAAACGACGTGGCACACGCCACGCGCGGCGACTTCCGAGTGATCTCGGGCGGTCACCTCGACCGACCCGAACGCGTTCACACGTGCCGCGCCACGGGCATCGACTCGAAGTGGACGATTCGACGCGGCCTTGACGCTCGCATGGCCACTGGCCCTGACGGTCGTTTCCTCGAAGGCGTCCACCGTCACCTCATCAGTTGCGACAACGGAGGCACGATCCTGAACGACGACCCGCGCCCGTTCAGATGCGGTCACGGCCACCTCGCCGCGCGCCAGCACGTGCCCCTGACCCGAGACATCCACGACGGCCTGCTCCTCGGCGGTCACGAATGCGGAGCCTGTCACACGAACGTGAGCTCGCTCACGGGCCACGACCTCATGGCCGCTGGCGACCACGAAGGCACCGTTGCCGCGACACACCACCACGCGCATCCCTTGCGACGGTGACGCAAGGGCGCGGTCCAGTTCCGTCTGGGTGAAGACGTCCAAAGACTCCATGACAGTAGCTTTCGGCAGACTGCGGCCCTTGTCAACGTGGCGGCCTATCCCGGTCGGGCACGCGCCTGCCGGTCCTGGCCCGGCGGCGTCTGCCGGGAACTCCGTCCGCCTCCTTTACCAACCGGCTATGCCGCACTGGGCGCGCGTCATGGTTTGACAGGTGCGCATTTCTCACCACGCTGACGAAAGGTGGGGCGCGATTAATCAGGGTCTTTCGCCGGGTCTCACACGCGCGCCCCACTGCAGGACCGGTTGGCAGAATCTGGGAAACCTCCGGATCGATTGTTGTCCTCTCTACCCACATCTCTGTATCAGCAGGCAAAGTGAGCGAACTGATGACGAACGACGAAGGCCAGCTTCCCGCTGACCTCGAGCGCCTTTGGCGCACGGGACGTCTTGACGCGGTCTGTCCGGCCTGTGGAGCCGTCATGGCGGCCAGCGGCTGGTGCTATCGCTGCGGGACCGAACTCTCCGTCGCCGACTATGTGCCCCATGCCGGTCGCGGAAGGGGAGCCTGCCTGGCAGCCCGGCGGAATGGGCCAAACGGGGCCACCGATGGCGCGCCTGGGCCGGAAGAGCCGATCGCCCTCGGTGACGGCGAGGCGGGCCTTCTGGAGCCCCCGGACGCGGCAAGCGAAGCCGCCTGAGCCCCGGCAACGGCCTTGCGGGGGGGTCTTGACGAGATCGACCGTCCGGACAAGCTCCAGCGTCCTTCTCCGCAGCGCTGGAGCATCCGATGGCCGGTTTCGTTCGCTTTCGCTCGCCCGCGGTGGTGCGACCCTTCCCCGCCCGCCGCTACGAGATCATCTACGCCGATCCGCCCTGGCCGTACTACGGCGACCCCAAGAAAGATCAGGCCGCCGGCAAGCATTACGAGTTGATGAGCGTCGACGCGATCAAGGCGCTGCCGGTGCAGGAGATCCGCGCCCAGCCCGCGGTGCTCTTCCTCTGGGCCACCGCGCCGAAGCTCCCCGAGGCGCTCGAGGTGATGGAGGCCTGGGGCTTCCACTTCCGGGGCGTGGCGTATCTCTGGGTCAAGACGACCCACGACGGGCGGATCATCTCCGGGCAGGGCATCCGGCCGACGTTCACCAAGCCCACGAGCGAGTTCGTGCTGATCGGTTCGACCAACGCGCGCGGGCGGACGTTTCCTCTCCTGACCGAGGCGCAGGGCCAGGTCGTCCCCGCGCCGCGCGGCCGCCATTCCGAGAAGCCTCCCGCCGTCCGCGAGCGGATCGTCGAGCTCCTGGGGGATCGGGCGCGGATCGAGCTCTTCGCCCGGGCCCGTGTCTCCGGCTGGGACGCCTGGGGCAACGAGATCGACGAGCGCGGCCTCGCCGCGCCCGCCGCGGGCTCCGATGGGGCCGCGGCGTGAGCCGCGCGGACGGGCGCGCTCACTCCTCGTCTGAGCGCTCCGAGCGGGGCGGGAGCGACCTGGCCGGGCGCAGGTGCGCGGCCCAGAACGCCTCGAGGTCGGCGCGCCGGACCCGCCAGATGCGCCGCTGGCCGAGATCCCAGGCGTAGGCCTGGAGCGTCCCGTCGGCGATCCGTGCCTCGACCCACCGGGGGCTCATGCCGATTTCGTCTGCGACCTCGCGGGTCGTCATCCAGTCGTCCACCCCACCCCCTCCTTCCGCCAACGGCACCGGCGATCACCTGGCGGGGCGGGCGATCGCGGCGGAAGCCTCGGCAGAACTCCGGGCAAGGCAAGGATCCGGCCCTCCTGCGCACGAAGCCGGCCTGCACGAACCGTGCGGCCACAACGGCAGGGACACCCGCCGAACGGCCCGACCGGCGTGGCGAACGATGCGAACCTCGCGCAGCACGCGCCCGAGCCGCGCGACGCGCCGCCATGACCTTGCCCTCGAGCCGCCTCTGCGTGTACGTACCGGGGGAACGTCGATCGGTCGCGGAGATCACAGGGTGGACAGGCGGAAGCTCGACCAGCGCAAGCGCAGGAACGTCAGCGCGAGCCCCGCCTGGTCAGGGCCCGGTCGGGTACCTGGCAGGCCAGATCGCGCGCACGAGCGAGCCTGCGAGCGGCGCAGGGCTGCCTGCGTCGCGCCCGCGGCTGCCCATCGAGCCCTGAAGGGAACCGAGGCAGAGGGGATGCGGGAACGTGAACGACCCCCGATCGAGGAGCTCGTCGCGCGCTGGCGCGCCCGGCCCGCCACGCCCTGGGAGGCGGTGGTGGGGCATACCGAGGCGATCGCGCGCCTCCAGGAGCTCGCGGCCAAGGTCGCCCTCGCCCCGGCCGAGCGCGCCAGGCTCGGCCTGCGCCTGGGGGCGGGAGTCGTGCTCACCGGACGGCCGGGTGTCGGCAAGAGCCTCCTCGCGCGGGCCTTCGCCACCGCGCTCGGGAGAGACGTCGTGGTCCCCCCGACCTCGGAGCTCGACGCGGAACTGATCGGCGAGCTGTACCGGGCGCTCGATGGGACCCCCACCGCGGTCGTCATCGACGAGGCCGAGTCGCTGATCGGCGACCCCGACTGGCACGCCACGAACGCGGCCGCGCAGCGGGCGCTGCTGGCTGCGTTGGACGGGGTCGCCGAGCATCCCGACGGCGCGCCGATCACCATCGCCCTCACCACCGCCGGCGCCTCCCATCTTTCCGCCGCCGCCACCCGCCCGGGCAGGCTGGCCCCCCG
>JAJYDP010000479.1 GCA_021777365.1 Chloroflexota bacterium
GCCCAGCAGCGCATGGAAGGCGTGCAGGTGACCTCGCAGGGCGACCTGCACGGGATGGGTCGGGGTATCACGGAGCAGCAGCCAGTCGGCCTCGAGGCGTTCGAGCTGGCCGCGCAGCTGGCCGTGCTGCAGGCGCAGGTAGCGGGTCGACAGGGGCGTGCCGGTCAGCCGCTCGATCTCCGGGTAGCAGAACGTCTCTTCCCAGGCCAGGTGGGGCAGCAGGGTCTTCTCGAACTCGTCGATCGTCTTGCGCAGGACGCCCGCCAGGTCGATCCCGGCGAGCGGCCCGACGAGTCCGGCGGCCTGCTCCAG
This sequence comes from Chloroflexota bacterium, assembly GCA_021777365.1. The sequence continues at coordinate 313 of JAJYDP010000479.1, forward strand.
GTGGGTCATGAGCGGCTCGAGCGAGCGGTGCTCATGGCACAGGATGCGCCGCTCCTGCACGGCCGCCGTGCGTTCCGCCGCCGGCATCATGGCGTGCTCCTTCCGGCGGAGCGCCCCCTCGCCCTGCCGCGGACATGGTGCGCGCCCCAGGCGCTCTCCACACGGGCCGTCCGACCGGCACCGGGCGTGACGTTCGGCGGAGGCGCCTCGGACAGCGCCCCGCAGGCCTCGGTCGTGCCCGGCGCGGGGCAGACCCGCCGGTGCAGCTCCGGGCGCGCAGGGGGCGGGCACGCCTGGCGGTGTGCAGGTCCCTACCGCTGGTGCCGGTTCAGCGCGACGACGGACGCCGCGGCCCCGGCGACGAGCAACGCGCCGGCGATGAATGCCGCACCCAGAGCGTGGTTCGGACCGATGGTGATGATCCCGAGCACGACGAGGGCGCCCGGGAGGCCGACTGTCCACGGGCGTCGACGACCTCTCGCGGCCGGCGGCTGGGTCTGGTGCGACATCCTGTTCCTCCCTGTGGCGGACACCATCCAACCGCACACCCGGCGGCCGCACCTGCCGAGCGATCCGTTTCGGCCGGCCCTTCCCGCTCTACGGGTCGGCATCGGCAGTTTCGTCATGACGATGGGGCCGGTTATGCTGCGGCGACAGTTCGCCGGAGGCGCCGGAGGCGCCGGAGGCGTCGGTGGCCAACGTGGCGCATCGCATCGCCTCGGCCCCGGCTCCGGCATCGGCATCAGGACCGGCATCGGCACCGGCGATGGAGGAGACGGCATGGGGGATGCCGCTCGGTTCGGACGCGTCGCGGGGGCGTGCCTGCTGACGCTGGCTCTCGCCGCCTGTGTCGTGACGCCCCCGGCGACGACACCCGTGGGCACCGCCGCCGCGGGCGCCTCCAGCCCCGCGATCGCCTCCGGCCCCGCGATCGCCTCCGGCGCCGCGATCGCCTCCGGCGCGGCGACCTGGGTCGAGGCCACGGTCAGCCTCCCCGAATCCGTGACCGGGATGGTGGCCGGCCAGCAGGCCAACATCCAGTGCTCCCCCTGCCACGCCGCACAGGCGGACCTGCTCCTCGCGGTGACGCGCACGGCGCAGGGGTGGATCGCGGTGGGCGCGCAGGAGCCGCCCTCGATCGCCGTCGCGTGGATCTCCGCCGATGGTCGCGACTGGGCCCCGGTCGGCGGCCTGCACACGCAGCCGGGGAGCATCGCGACCGCGGTGGCCACCCTGGGCGCACGCACCGTGATCGTGGGCGGCGACGCGGCCGGCGCCACCGCCTGGGTCTCGACCGACGGTGCGACCTGGCGCGCCGCGCCGCCCGACCCGGGCCTGGCCGGCCCCAACGGCACCGCGCGCATGACCGCCGTCACCACCTGGCAGGGCGGGTTCGTCGCGGCCGGCTGGGCGACCGATCCGGGACAGCCCGCGCCGGTGGCCGCCATCTGGACGTCCCAGGATGGCCTCTCGTGGCGGCGGGTCTCGTCCGGGCCGGCGTTCGACGGCGGGCGAATTCTCGGTCTCGCGGCAAGCGCCGACACGCTGGTGGCGGTGGGGTCGACCGCGAGCGCCTCCGGCACGTCCGGCACGTCCGAGACGTCCGGCACGTCCGGCACGTCCGGCACGCCCGGACTGGCGTGGGCCTCGCACGACGCGATCCACTGGTCGCGCAGCTCGGCGCCGGCCCTGCGGGGCGGTTCGATGCGGGCCGTGGTAGCGGCCGCCGGTGGGTTCATCGCCGTCGGTGTCGGCGCGGCCGACGACGGAGCCGCGGCGTGGACGTCGGCCGACGGCCTCGCCTGGCAGGCGGTGCCGGATCAGTCGGCCTTCGACAACTCGGGGCGCCCGATCCGCATGGCGTCGGTTGCCGCCATGGGCGACCGGATCGTCGCGGTGGGGTGGCTGTCGGATCCCGCGAACGGCTCGGGGACGGCCTGGCGCACCCGCGATGGGACGCATTGGACGCGTGATCCCGACCAGGTGGCGCTGCTCGGCGGCGAGCTCGCCGGGGTTGCCGCGGGCCCGAACGGGTTCGTCGGCGTGGGCGCCGTGGGCTACCCCGACAACGACCAGGCGGCCGCGTGGCTCAGTGGCCCGTGATCCCGGACGTGCCGACCACGATCCCGACCCCGGCCGCCGGACGAGCGCGGGGTCACCGCCCGTGCGCACCGCCAGCCGAGCGCAGGGTCACCGCCCGTGCGCACCGCCAGCCGACCGCAGGGTCACCGCCCGTGCCAGCCGCGCCGGATCGCGATGAACGCCTGGATCAGCACCACGGCGATGACCAGGCTGAGCACGAGCATGAGCCCGGTGTCCATGGCAGCGCCTCCTTTGCCGCCGGATCAGCATCGCTCGCACACGCGGCGGCGGCCAGTGCCGGTCGCCACCGATGTGCAGGACTTCGGCCGGTCAGCCTGGCTGGGCCGGGTCGCATTACCCCGCGAGCAGCTCCGCGGCGCTGTACCGGAGGGCCTGCTCGAGCGGCAACCCCTGCGCGCCGACCAGCATCGGGCGCGCGGCCGGTGCCACCTTGGTGAAGGTGTCGAGCCCGGGCAGACTCGGCTTGGATCTGCCTCCGGCCACCTCAAGCGCCAGGGTGCGGGCGCCATCCGAGATGACGTAGTCCACCTCGCGGTTGCCCGCGCGCCACCACGTCACCTCGATGCCGAACGATGCCGTGTTGACGAGGTGCGCGCCGACGGCCGTCTCGACGAGGCGGCCCCACGATTCACCGTGGCCGCGGAGTTCGGCGGGGTCTCGCCCTGACATGGCGGTCACCAGGCCGGTGTCGAGCGCGAGCAGCTTGGGGCTCGACCCGCGCTGTCGCGCGCGCGATCCCGAGTACTTCTCGAGCCCGACGAGCAGGCCGGCATCCCCGAGCAGGTGCAGGTAGTGCGCAAGTGTCGTGGTGTTGCCCGCGTCGCGCAGCTGGCCGAGGAGCTTCGTGAAGGACACGACCTGGACAGAGTAGTCGCAGCCGACCCGGAACAGCTGGCGCAAAAGTGCCGGCTTGTCGATGCGCGTGAGCAGGAGGAGGTCGCGCGCGAGCGTGGTCTCGATGAGGGAATCCAGAAGATAGGCGCGCCAGCGGGCCGGATCGTCGGCCAACCCGGCAGCTCCGGGATATCCTCCGAACTGGACGAAGCGCTCCACGTCCCAGCCGAACGCGGCCTGCATCTCGGGGTAGGTCCAGTGGCTGAGACGGATCATCTCGAACCGCCCGGTGAGGCTCTCCGTGAGGCCATGCGCCAGGAGGAGCGGCGCCGACCCGAGCAGCACGACGCGGAGATCGACACCGGCGGCCGTGTCCTCGTCCCACAGCCACTTCACGACGTCGGACCATCCGGGGATCTTCTGGATCTCGTCCAGCACCAGGATGCAGCGGCCCGACGGCGCGGTGCGGGCAAGCAATCGTGCGGCGGTCCACTGTGCGACGAGCCAGCCTCGATCCCGGACCCCGGGATCGTCCGCGCTGACCCACGCCAGGGGCGGCTCGATCTCGGAGACCACCTGGCGCACCAGCGTCGTCTTGCCCACCTGCCGGGGACCCGCCACGACCTGGATGAAGTGGCGGGGCTCCCGCAGTCGGGCAAGCAGCGTCGCGAACGGCGAGCGGCGAAAGGCGGGCAGTGTGGCCTGGGTACTCAAGGTATTGAGTAAATCTACTCAGGAACCTGAGTACCTGTCAACGCCACTGCGGGATACCGAGGTGTTCCGAGGCGGCAGGTCAGGGCGTTGCTCGATCGGTCCGAGTTGAAGGACTACGTCGACATCGACGAGCTGCACGGGCCAGCCCAGACACTGCCGGACATGATCGGGTGCGCCGCGACCATCTTCGGGCCCCGGTTCGACTCTCCCGCCGGCTAACGCAGCGAGCGGACGAGCTCCCGCAGGCTGGGGTTCGCGCGGTCGCGTGGCGAGAGGATGGGATCGCGATCGGGCCACGATATGCCGACCTCGGGGTCGTCCCAGGCGAAGCCGAGCTCGTCGGTGCCGTCGTACTCGTTCGTGACGAAGTAGAGCAGATCGGTGGCCTCGATGGCGTAGAAGCCGTGGGCCACGCCCGCCGGGATCGTCACCCACTCGTCCGGCCCGAGCACGCGGGTCTCGACCCGGACTGCGGCCGGTCGGTCATCGCCGGCCCGGGGCCTGCCAGCCGGACCCGCGGCGCCGGGATCGGCCAGGAGCGGGCGCACGTCCACCAGGGCGACGAAGACACGCCCGGACGCCACGGTCCATCGATCCAGCTGGCGACGGTGGTAGTGGAGCCCGCGCAGCACGCGTGCCTGGCTGGTCG
>JAJYDP010000480.1 GCA_021777365.1 Chloroflexota bacterium
GGCGGGTGGCTCACGGCCGATGCGGTCGATCGACTCGGGCTGGCGGGTGGCGGTCGGGCGCCGCTGGGCCCGGGCGGCCGGATCCTTCCCCTGGACGAGATCCCGCTGGCCGGCGCCCACAACGTCAGCAACGTCCTGGCCTCGGTCGCGGTCGGGCTGCTCTTCGGGATCGCCCCCGACGGCATCCGGCGCGCGGTGGCCGCGTTCCAGGCGGTCGAGCATCGGCTGGAGCCGGTCGAGCGGCTTGACGGCGTCCTGTTCGTCAACGATTCCATGGGCACCCAGCCGGACGCGGTGATCGCCGCGTTGCGGAGCTTCGCGGGACCGATCGTGCTGATCGCGGGTGGCCAGGACAAGGGCGTGCCGCTCGACACCCTTGCCCGCGAGGCCGCGGAGCGAGCAGCAGCGGTGGTGCTCATCGGCGAGTCCGCGCCGCTGCTGGGCGGCGAGCTGGAGCGCGCCGGGCACCGGCACGTGGAGCGGGCGGCGACGCTCGAGGCGGCGGTGGCCCGGGCGGACGTGCTGGCACGGGAAGCGATGGCGTCGGCCGGGTCCGACGCCGCCACGGTGCTGCTGAGCCCCGCGGCGGCGAGCTTCGACATGTTCACCGACTACGCGGCGCGAGGCCGCGCGTTCCGGGACGCGGTATCCGCGCTGGCGTCCGGGCGGGAGGGGACGCGCTCGGCTGCCGAGCGAGGGGAGGGGGCGACATGAGGCGCAATCCGGCACTGCCGCGGCCGCTCCTCGGCGGTCCCGGCATCGGCCGCCAGCCGGGATCGAGGGGTGCACGGGGGCCGGCCGGCCGCGGTGCCGCCCGCGCCCAGGCGTCGGGGGCGCTCGGAATCCGGACCCGCCTCGGCGTCACGCTCGACTCGTGGCTGGGCCGGCCCGCGGCGGGGCGTGGCGTGGGCCTGCAGCGCGAGCGCCACGAGCCGGAGTACCTGATCATCCTGGCGGTCATCGCCCTGACCGCGGTCGGCATCCTCATGGTGTACTCGAGCTCCGCGATCCGCGCATACGTGCTCTCCCAGAACACCTTCGCGGTAGTGGGGCCCCAGCTCGTCTGGGCCGTGCTGGGCGTGATCGCCATGGTCGTGACCATGCAGGTCGACTACCGATACTGGCGGCTGGCGTCCATTCCCGTGTACGTCGCCGCGCTCGCCCTGCTGGTGCTCGTGCTGCTGCCCGGGATCGGGGTGCGGGTGGGCGGATCGGCGCGGTGGCTGCAGGTCGGCCCCCTGCCCGCCGTCCATCCCGCGGAGTTCGCCAAGCTCGCGCTGGTGATCTACCTGGCGCACTGGCTGGCCCGCCGGGGCACCGCGGCCGGGGGTATTCGCCACGGGACGCTCCCGTTCCTGCTGATCGTGGCGCCCTACATCCTCCTCGTGCTGAAGGAGCCGGACCTCGGGACGACCGGGGTCATCGCCCTGACCGCGTTCATCCTGTTCTTCGTCGCGGGCGCCAACCTCTGGCAGTTCTTCCTGCTGGTCCCGGCAGGATTCGCGGGCGTGGTCCTGGTGATCCTCTCGAACTCATACCAGCTCGAACGCATCCGCGCGTTCCTCGATCCCTGGAGCGACCCGACGGGCAAGGGGCTGCAGACCATCCAGGGCCTGCTCGCGCTGGGGCTGGGCGGGATCCTCGGGTCCGGCCTGGGCGCGAGCCGCCTGGCGTCCGGGCTCTACCTGCCCAACGCGTCGAACGACTTCATCTTCGCGATCATCGGCGAGGAGTTCGGGCTGCTGGGCGGGCTGGTCGTGATCGGGCTCTTCGCGCTCCTCGCGTACGAGGGGTTCCGCGTCGCGCTGGCCGCGCCCGACACGTTCGGCGGGCTGCTGGCGGCCGGCATCACCACCTGGATCACCGTCCAGGCCATCATCAACGTCGGCGTCGTGGTCTCGCTGCTGCCGATTACCGGCATCACGCTGCCCTTCATCAGCGCCGGTGGCTCTTCGCTGACGATCAGTCTCGCGGCCGTCGGCATCCTGCTCTCCATCTCCCGCGAGACACTGCCCCGAGGAACGTGGACCGATGCGGATCCTGATCGCGGGGGGCGGGACGGGCGGGCACGTCTACCCGGCGCTCGCCGTGGCCCGCTCACTGCGCGAACATCGCGACGGCCTTGACCTGCGCTGGATCGGCGGCCACCGCGGGCTGGAGGCCCGCGTGGTGTCGGGCGCCGGGATCCCGGTGACCCGGCTGGTGCTGCGGTCGCTGCGCACGGCCGACGTCTCGGTGCCCGCGCTGGCCGACCCACTCAGGCTGGGGGCGTCGTTCCCGCAGGCGATGGCGCTGGTGGGCGGGCTCCGCCCGGCGGCCATCTTCACCACCGGGGGGTACGTGGCGCTCCCGGTGGCCGCTGCCGCCGCGGCGCTCCGCGTGCCGATTCTGCTCTGGGAGGGCAACGCGATCCCCGGACGCAGCGTCCGGGCCATCGCCCGGCTCGCCCGCGTGCTGGCCGTCAGCTTCCCGGAGACCTGCCGGCACCTGCCCGGGCGCTGCCACGTCACCGGAACGCCGATTCGCGACCTGTCGTCGGTGGACCGGCTGGCCGCGCGCCGCCACTTCGAGATCCCGGCAGATGCCCGCGCCGTGCTGATTTTCGGGGGATCTCAGGCCGTGCAGCGGTTCGATTCGGCCGTCGAGCAGGCGCTGCCAGAGCTGGCGGCCCGCGCGATCGTGGTCCACGTCACCGGCGAGTCGGCGTACGCGGCGGCGCTCGCCCGGCGCGAGGCGCTGCCGGATTGGCTCCGGGAGCGGTACCGGCCCTACCCGTTCCTCCGCGAGGAGATGGCGGACGCGCTCGCCGCGGCCGACCTGGTGGTGGGTCGCGCGGGCTCCTCCACGATCGCGGAGGTGACCGCGCTCGGCACCCCGCTGGTGCTGGTGCCGTACCCGCACGCCGCGGGCCACCAGGCGGCCAACGCGCGCGCCGTGGCCCAGTCGGGCGCGGCGCTCGTGATCGCCGACGAGGCATTCGACGGCACCGCGCTCCTCGACGCCGTGGGCATCCTGGCGGACCCGCGGCGGCACCTCGAGATGAGCAGCGCCAGCCGGTCGCTGGCCCGACCCGGTGCCGCCGCTGCAGTCGCGACGCTGGTCCTCGCGCTCGCGGACCGGCGGCCGCTCCCGTCCGACGAGGAGGTCGAGGCGGTCAGCCGGGGCGTGGCTGCGTGAGGCCGGGCGCATGGCCGCGCGGCCGGCGGGGCACCGCGACGTGACGACGAGCGCGACGCGCCGGCTCGCGGACGAGGAGAAGCTCCGCCTCGGCACGGAGATCCAGCGCCGCGTCGGAGTCAAGACCTCGCGCGACGAGCCGCTGGCGCGCTTCACCACGATGCGCGTCGGCGGGCCGGCGGACCTGTTCGCGGTGGCGCACAACCTCTTCGAGCTGCGCGGGCTCGCCCGGTTCGCCCGTGCGCGCGACCTGCCGCTGTTCCTGCTGGGCCGCGGATCGGACCTCGTGATCTCCGATCGCGGCATCGGGGGCCTGGTGATCCAGGTGCGCGCGGAGGGCGCCCGCGTGGCGGGGAGCCGGATCACGGTCGAGGCGGGCGTCCCGATGGCGCGCCTGGCCACGGTCGCGAAGGAGGCCGGGCTCTCGGGGGTGGAGTTCGCCCTGGCCATACCCGGCACCGTCGGCGGGGCGGTCTGGGCGAACGCCGGCGCCCACGGGTCGGACATCCGGGGTGTGCTGGTCGAGGCGAGCGTGATCTCCGGCGACGACGGGACGGAGGCGGCCCTCGACCCGGACGGCCTGGGGCTGGCGTACCGGGAGAGCCGGCTCAAGCATCGCGGCGCGGGGATCCCGGACATCGTGACGTGGGCCACCCTGGGGCTGGTCCCCGCGGAACCCGGGGCGATCGAGGCCCGGCTCGACGAGATCCGACGGTGGCGCCGCGCCCACCAGCCGCTGGGGCTCCCGTCGGCGGGGAGCGTGTTCCGCAACCCGGAGCAGGGGCCCTCGGCAGGGGAGCTGATCGACCGGGCGGGGCTCAAGGGACGCCGGGTGGGCGGCGCGAGCGTGAGCGAGAAGCACGCGAACTTCATCGTGAACGACGGGCACGGCACGGCCGCCGACGTGCGCCGCCTCGCCGAGCTGGTGGGGCGCGAGGTGGCGGACCGGTTCGGGGTCGTCCTGCGGCCGGAGGTCGTGTTCGCGGGCGACTGGTCGGGCTGGGAGGAGGGCGCCGCATGACCGCCGCCCCGACGCTCCCCGTCGCGGTGCTCCTGGGCGGCCCCTCGGCCGAGCACGACGTGTCGCTGGTGTCCGGGCGCGCGATCGCCGCGGCGCTCGCCGGCGCCGGGCACCCCGTCGAGGGCTGGCTGATCGGGCTCGACGGAACGTGGTGGCGGCTTCCCGCTTCCGCACTCGACCGGTCCATTCCGGCGACCGCCTACGACGACCCGCCATCGCTCGGCGCCGAGGGTCCCTTCACGGCGGCGCAGGCGCTGGACATTCTCGCCGCCCACGTGCCGGTGCCCCTCGTGTTCATCGCGCTGCATGGCCCATACGGCGAGGACGGCACCGTCCAGGCGCTGTGCGAGGCGGCGGGCCTCGTGTACACCGGCGCCGGGGTGGCCGCGTCGGCCGTCGGCATGGA
>JAJYDP010000481.1 GCA_021777365.1 Chloroflexota bacterium
GGCGCGGCACTGCCAGGCGCGGCGGGCGTCAAGGCCGCGTCCAGCGCTGAGGTCCCGGCTGTGGTCTCGACGGTCGACGCAGGCACCTGGATCAGCTCCAGCCGTCCGGGCCAGGCGGCACCCGCGAGGCCCGCGACACGCGCAGCCGGCGGCACGCGCGCGATGCCGGCCCGTTCCAGCGCGTCGACCACGCCGAGCGCCACCGCCGCGTTCCCCGCCTGGTGCCGGCCCAGCAGCCCGATCCGCAACTCGCCGAGATCGGGCGCAAGGACCCGTACGCCGTGCCGGTCCATCCCCAGCACCTGCAGCGGCGGCGTCTCGATCAGCGGCACCCCCATGCGTCGTGCCCGCCGTCGCACCACCTGCAGCGCCACCCCGTCGGCACCCGTGACGGCGAGGTCTCCGCGCTTGATGATCGCCGCCTTCTCGCGCGCGATCAGCGGGATCGTGCCGCCCAGCAGCTCCGCGTGGTCCATCGCGACGTTGGTGATCGCCGCCACGCCGCCGTCCCAGGCGTTGGTGGCGTCCAGGCGCCCGCCCAGCCCGACCTCCACGACCGCGAGGTCCACGCCCTGCTCCGCGAACCAGGTGAACGCAGCGGCGGTGAGCACCTCGAACTCGGTGGGCGGCCCGAGGCGACGCGGCACTCGCCCGGCCTCGCCCAGGGCCCGCTCCAGCAGCGCGGCCATCTCTCCCGGGCCGATGGGGGCGCCGTCGACCACGATCCGCTCGCGGTACTCCACCAGGTGCGGCTTGGGCGCCTGTCCCACGCGGTACCCGGCCGCCCGCAGCATCGCGCCGGCCATCGCCTGGACGCTCCCCTTGCCGTTGGTGCCGGCGACCAGGGCCCCGCGGATCTGTCGCTGGGGATCACCGAGTGCGCGCAGCAGCACGGTGGTGCGACCGAGCCCGAGCAGGATCCCGAAGCGTCCCCGGGCGCCGAGCGCCGCGACGGCCGCCTCGTACGCGCGCACCTCCCGCGCGGCGCGCAGCGCGTCCATGGAGACGTCGGCCTGGCCCCGGCGAGCACCCGATGCCGCGGTGCCGCGGAGCGCGGCACTGCTCGCCGTCACGGGATCAGCGGGTGTCGGAGGCGTCATGCGAAGGCTCCCGACGGGACCGGGACGGGCGCCACGGCCGGGACCGCCGGCGGACGATCCTCGTCGCGTCGCGTCAGTCCCCCCGGGAGAGGTCGTCCTCGTAGAAGACACACTGGTTGAACCGGGAGGCGAGGCAGACGTCGGCCACGTATCCCTGCTCCAGGTGGACCCCGCCGCGCAGCTGGCACCGCGAGATGGTCGACTCCTGCCTGGAGAGCGCCTTCATGAGATGCGGCGCATGGACCGGCAGGGCCCCGCGGTTCCCGGTCATGTAGAAGTGCGGACAGACATTCCTGCGCAGGTTCGCCATCGGGATCGGAGCCCGGATGGCGGCCACCGGTGGACGGCCCGGGGACGGCGCCCCGGAACCCACCATCACCGGAACGTGCGGGCGGGGCCGCGAGCCGGAGAACGCCACCGACGGACCGAGCGACGCGGGCGCCTCGGATCGGCGCACGAGCGGAGGCGCTGGCCTGCGGGCCGGACGTTCCACTTCCTCTCCTGGCTGGGCTGGGCCGGGACCTGCCGGGTCGAACGTAGCGTACACCAGTACCGGTGGGCGGCTCGACGTTCGTACCGGCACCGGGCAGTCGGCACGAGGCGCCGGACTGGCAGCGCGATCGACCATCGCCGCGGCCCCGGACCATCGGCGCGACGCCCGCTCCTCGGCGCACGGAACCGACACTGCGACCCACCATCGGCACGGAGCCGGCCGGCAGGCCCGGGGCGTGCGAGAATCAGGCGGATGCCCGACCGACCGCTCCGGGAGAGACCGCTCGCGCACCAGCCGAGGCGCCGGCAGCCGCCGATCTCGCGCCGGCCGCCGGTGACCGGCCGGTACCGGTCGCCATCGCCGCCATCGGTCCGCCGATCGCCGGGGAGCGGCGGCGGCCTCCCGTGGGCCGCCCGGATCGTGCTCGTGGTCGCCATCGTGGCGCTCGGCGGGTCGGTGCTGCTGGTCGCCTCCGGGCTGCTCGGCTCGGCCGTGCGCGGGTTCGGGCACGCCGTCGGCGACATGTTCGGCGCGGTCACCGGTCCCAGCCCGACGACCGTGGCAAGCGCGGTTCCCCGCCCGTCCGCCCCGCACCTGGTGGTGCCCACCAACGCCTACACGCAGCAGCCGACCTGGGACGTGCAGGGGTACGCGCCCGCCTCCGCGCTGGGGCAGGGCTACTCCGTCCGCGTCTACGTCAACGGCACGCTGGCACGCCAGCAGCAGCTCGGGCCGACGGCGGACTTCACGGTGCCCTCCGTGCCGATCCCGCTGGGGCGCTCCTCCATCACCGCGACCATCATCGGACCCGGTGGCGAGAGCGATCCGAGCGCGCCGATCAGCGTGGTCTTCAGCAATCTCCCGCCCGCGCTGACCATCACGAGCCCGGCGGACGGGGCGGTGATCAACGGCGGCAGCGCGACCATCGCCGGCAAGACGCGGACCGGCTCCACGGTCTCGATCCGCAACGACAACACGCACCAGAACACGACGGCGGTGGCGACCAGCGGGCTCTTCTCGATCACGGTGACGCTCGGACCCGGGACCAACAACCTGACCATCACCTCCACCGATCCGGCGGGCAACACCACGTCCAAGCCCCTGAAGATCGTCGGGGGCACCGGTCAGACCACCGTCCGCCTCCACCTGTCCAACGCGCGCGTCGCGCTGACCAGCCTGCCGGCACCGCTCTCGATGGTGGTCACGGTCCTCGACCAGAACGGCGCGCCGCTGGCGAACGCCCAGGTTGCCTTCACGCTGCAGGTGCCGGGACTCACGCCGGTGACGTTCCAGTCGGTCACCGGCGCCGACGGCACCGCGACCTGGGCGACCACGATCCCCAAGGACGGGGTGGTCACGGGAAACTCGCTCGTGACGGTGCTCGTCACGACGCCGGACGGCAAGCAGCTCACCCGGACGGGCAGCTTCGCTATCGTCTGAGGCGGGGAACGCGCGTGCGGACCGGGATCCGTGCCGACCCTGGTCTGTGCCGACCTCGGGGTCCGTGCCGACCCGGGGCCCATGCGGACGCGGGGACCCTCGGGGGCACGACGGTATCCGCTGCGCGCGGCGCCCGAGCCCCGCCCCGGGACCGGAGGTCAGTCCGGGTGGACCGCCGCCTCCAGGCCCAGGAGCACGGCACGCTCCCCGGCGGCCTCGGGGCCCGTCCAGCAGGGCCGGAGCTCCCCGCCGCGCATCGGCGACCGCCGCGCGTCCAGTGCGCAGTAGCCGAACCCACCGGCGACGGCACGCCGGAACCAGCGGCAGGTCGAGCAGGTGGTTGACGAGCGGGCGCAGACCCAGCAGCGGGCGGACTCAGCCTGGGGAGTCCCGCAGTACGGACAGCGCCACGTGCCCACGGAGGGAGTGTAGACGGCGAGGCGGGCCGCGGGAAGACGCCGGCGCGCGGTGGACGTGGGCCGGGCGGCGACGCCTCAGGACGGGCCTGGAGTCGGAGGCGCGACCGTGGGCGGCGGCGGCGTGTAGGGCGGCGGCGTCGGCGGAGGCGCGAAGGTCGGCGTCTCGGACGGCACGGGCGGCGCAGAGGGCAGCGGGGTCGCGGCCGGGGACGGCGAGGCAGGCGCGGGCGACGGACCGGACGAGACGTAGAGGATCACGGAGGTTCCGGCGGCCACCTGGGTACCGGCGATCGGGTTGGTGCTGACGACCTCACCGGACGGGACGGTCGGGTCACTGACCTGGCTCACCGACCCCGGGCTGAGGTTGCTCTGCGCGAGCAGCGCACCGGCATCGGCCTGCGACTTCCCCCGCAGGTCGGGGACGGTCACCAGCTGCGTCACGATCATCAGCGTGACGTTGACGGATGACCCCTTCGCCACCATCGTCCCGGCGGGCGGGTCCTGGGTCGCCACGGTCGTGAGCCCGGAGCCGGTCGGGGTGGCACCCGTCACCTTGAGGGTCAGACCCTGCGCCGCCGCCGTCTTCTGCGCGTCGGCGAGCCGGAGCCCGGTGAGGGCGGGGACCTGCACGGAGGCGCTCGCGGGCGGCGGGGCGGCGAAGAACCCCCGCGACGCCAGGAGCGCGATCCCGGCCACGGCCATCAGGAGGATCACCACGGCCAGCACGCCGGCCGCCCAGGCCCAGGCGTTGCCCCGCGGGCGGGCGTACGGCTCCGGCTCGATCGGCGCGCCGCCCACCGGCTCGTACTGGGGAGGTGGGTAGGGGCCCGGCGCATAGGTGCCCGGAGCCACGCCGCGCCGCACTCCCGGCCGCGTGCCGGCCGCAGGGACGGCGCCACCGGGCGAGGCGCCGCCTCCTGCCGCGACGGCGGGCGGCATGCCGGTCCCCGGCACGACCAGGGCGCCCGCCGCCCCTGGGGCAGGGGCGCCACCGGCACCGGGCGCACCGGGCGCACCGGCCGGCAGGACCGGGAGCGGCTCGGCGGCTGCGCCTCCGGCTTCCGGACCGGCGGTCACGGGGCCCGTCAAGGGGCGCGGCGCGGCGCCGGCCGCCTGCGCGGCCTGGGC
>JAJYDP010000482.1 GCA_021777365.1 Chloroflexota bacterium
CGGATGCTGCTCACGGTGCTCGGCGCCTACGGTCCGGGCCAGCCCGGCGCCGAGGCGGCGAACTAGAACTGGTTCGGCCCGAGCACCACGACGTCGGGGTCGCGCCGCCCGCGCCCGCGCAGGGCCCGCACCACCAGGGCCACCAGCCCCAGCCACACCAGCTCGCTGACGCCGATGCCGATCCACCCGATCGTGACCAGGAAGAGCCCGACGAACAGACCGCGCACCAGCCCGTCGTGGATCATCGCCGCCACCCAGAGCGGCAGCCACGCGGCCAGCCAGCTGACCAGGGGGGCGACCAGCACCGCCCCGACGTGGCGACCCCACCCGAGGTAGGCGCCCAGCAGGGCGGTGGCGACGACGCCGGTCAGCTCCACCGAGCCGCGCGAGCCCCAGTGGGCCTCGCCCAGGAACAGCACGACCGCCATCACGGTCGCCCAGAGGGACATCGCCAACCCCACGCGGCCCCGCGCGCGCTGGCGCACCTGGACGACGAACATGCTCACGATCTTCAGTGTAAACGGGCCACCGTCGCGGCCGGCGTCGTCGCTCGCCCTACTGGGTGACCACCCGCACCGGCCGCGACGCCGGCGAGGCGCCCCCCACGCTCACGGCGCGCACCCGCACGACGTAGGCGGTGGCGAGGCGCAGCCCGCGCAGCACGATCACCGTACGGCCCTTGAGGGGCTGGACCGTCCATCGCCCGCTGGCGTGGTATCCACTGATGAGGTACTGGTAGTAGGCGACCGGCGCACCGTTGAGCGCCGCCGGCGGGTGAAAGTACACGATCACCACGCCGCGCCCTCGTGCGCTGTGGACGATGAACGGCGCCGAGGGGTGACCCGCCGGCGCGATCAGCCCGCGCGCGACGGTCGCGGCGGTGCCCGACGCGCTCGTCACCGCCACCACCACGCGGTAGGCGACACCGTTCACCAGACCCGTCACCGTGCACGTGGTCGCGAGCGTCACACAGGTGCGAGTCATCCCGCCCCCGCGGGCGCTCACCACGTAGTCGTTCACCTTCGCGCCGCCCAGCCCCGGCGACCAGCTCACGATCAGGGCACCCGTGGCCCGTCGTACGACCACCCCGACGGGAGCGGACGGGGCGGCGACCCGGGGCGTGACAGCCACCGTCGCGGAGCTCGGTCCGGTGCCGACGGCGTTGCGCGCCGTGACGCGCAGACTGTAGGTCAGGCCATTGGTGAGACCGGTGAGGGTGCACGCAGTACCGGCGGTCGTGCACGTCGCACCACCGGGCAGAGCGGTGACGACGTAGAGGGTGACCAGCGAGCCGTTGTTGAGTGCCGCGGACCACGCGACACGCACCGACGCGTCGCCGGGGCGCGCGACGACCCTGGTCGGCGCCGCGGGCACCGCCTCGCTCGGCGTGATCGGGTTGGACACCGGGGAGGGGGGACTGGTGCCGGCCGCGTTGGTGGCGGTCACGGTGAACGTGTAGGACGTGGCGAACAGCAGGCCCGCGACCTCACAGGTCGTGGCGGTGGTGGTGCACGTCGCACCGTTGGAGGCCACCACGCGGTACGAGGTGGGGGCCAGCCCGGTCGTCGGCGCCGACCACGAGACGCTCGCCGACCCCACGCCGGCCACGGCGACCACGTTGGTCGGCGAGCCCGGTGCGTTAGTCGTGACCAGCGGCGTCGAGGCGGCCAGGGCCGTGGCCGTCGTGGCGTTTCCGGTGACGGTCTCGTAGACGGTGAGGTAGTACCCGGCCTGGTTCGAGGTCACGACGAAGGTCGACGCCGTCGCGCCGGGAATCGCGGAGCAGGTAGTGGGAACCGCGAAGCCGGCCGTCACCGGCGTCGCGCACTCGTACCACTGGTAGGTCGACGTGAAGGTGGTGGTCGCGCTCACCGTGGACACCGCGCTGAGCGTGCTGGCCACCGTGGCGGATCCCGACACGGTCAGAGCCGTGATCGCGAGCGAGGAGACGAGTGGCAGCGACGTCGAGGCCGAGTACAGCGTGAGGTCACTCAGCGTGCCGCCCCCGACGCCGTTGTGGGCGGTGACGCCCACCAGGAAGTAGTCGCCGACGAGGCTGCCGGTGGGCTGGTAGGACGTTCCCGTCGCCCCGATCGCGTGGCACGCGCTCGACAGCACCGTCGAGACGCCCGACACCGGCGACGTGCAGTAGTACCAGGCGTCGGTGAGCGTTGGCGTAGGAGCCCCGAGCCACGTGCCGTTGCGGGCCGTCAGGGGCGTGGCGGTCGACGCCGTGGTCGTGGTGAGCGACGGCGCCACCGTATTGGTCGGCACGGCGGTCGTGAGCTGCGTGGTCGCCGAGTCGTCGGACGACGCACCCAGCCCGTTGTTGATCGTGACGCGCACCAGCACGTTGTTCGTCCCCGACCCGGTGAAGTTCGTGGCACTGGCCAGCGTGTCGGGGGCGTAGGACGCCGCCGTGGCGCCGGCGATCGCCTGACAGCCGGTGGTCGGCAGTATGGCGCCCGCCACCACGGCGCCCGTGCACGAGTACCACTGGAAACTCGTCTGGGACGCAGTGGGGGCCGGCGTGGCCGTGAAGGAGGGAGCGGCGGTCATCGTCGTGCCGAGCGGCGTCGTGGTGCCCGCCCCGGTGACGGCGACCCCGGAGAAGACGGCGGGGGCGCCCGTAAGGAGCAGAGAGGCGGAGTTGGCGTAGAGCGCTGGCACGCCCGGCGAGGTCGCCGTGGCGACCACGACGAGGTAGCGGCCGAGGTCGGCGCTCGTCGGCGCGTACGCGCCTCCCGACCCGATCGCGTTCCCGCAGGCCAACGGGAACGACGACCCGGGCGCACTCGACGCCGCGACCGCACTCGGGCAGGCGTACCACGCGTCGGTGACCGTCGGCGACGGCGAGCCGTTGAAGGGTGTGGTGACGATCGCGTGGTCGACGCCGTTCACGTTCGGGGTGGCGATCGCCACGGCCCCCTGGGTGGAGGCGGCGGCCGGGGTCACCGCCAGCGACCCGGGCAGGACGTAGTAGGTGCCGGCACTGTTGGCGGCCTCGACCTGGGCGATCAGCCACTCCCCGCTCTGGGCGGAGGTCGGGCTGAAGGTCGACGTCGTCGCGCCGCCAACCACCGCGCACGACGAGGGCAGCGCGGGGGGTGTCGACGCCTGACCCGTCGTGGACCAGGACGGGTTACTGGTGCACGCGTACCACGCGTAGCCGACCACCGTGGGCGCGGGCAGACCCGACCAGGTGCCCGCCGACACGCTGACGCTGCCCCCCACCACCGCCGCGCCGCTCAGCGTGGCGTAGGAGGTCGGACGCGGGGCCACCGGCTCGACGACGGCGGTGCTCGGCGAGTAGTAGACCGCACTGGAGGGGAAGCCGTTGGTAGCGCTGACCGCGGCCACGAGGTACGTGCCGACATCGGCACTGGCGAACGCGTACGTCCACGGCCCCGTGAGCGACGCGGGCGACGTGGCGACCGCGTTCGACGAGCACCCGCTGGCCAGCGTCACGCTCGCGCCGGGGACCGCGCTCGAGCACCGGTACCACGACACCGCGTAGCTCGTGGCGGCCGGGCTGCCGCTCCAGGTCCCCGGCGAGGTGAGCGACACCGCCAGCGACGAGGCGGCCAGGGACAACGTGGGCCAGTCCGAGGAACTGGACGTGTTGGGGACCAGGGCGCTGCCGGTGACGGCACTCGTCGTGGAGGCCGTGAACGCACTAGTCGATCCGACCGCGTTGGCGACGGTCTCCTCGACGAGCACGTAGGAGCCCTCGTCGCCCGGCGCCAGGGAGTACGTGGCGGACGTGGCGCCGGTGATGGCGGTGCAGCCCGAGGGCAGTGACGCCGACGCCGCCACCGCGCTCGCGCAGTCGTACCACTGGTAGGTCACGCCGGTCTGGTTGTACACGGTGAAGCCGTCGGCGACGACCGGCGCGCTCGCCACGGTGTTCACGTCGGTGTTGGCGGGTGAGACCGCGAAGCTCGCGAGCAGACTGACGCTCGGCGCGGGCTCCAGGATCGGCCCATCCGAGGCCGCGTAGTAGGTGGTGGAGGCGTCGGTGACCCCGACCGTCACGTACAGTCCGTAGTCACTGGCCACCAGGGCGTAACTGCTCGACGTGGCGCCCGCGATGGCGGTGCAGCCCGTGGGCAGTGTGGTCGACGCCGCGACCGCGACCGAGCAGTCGTACCACTGGTACGCGTAGGTGCCCGATCCTGACGTGACCGTCACCGACAGGGTGTTGGGGATCTCGGGCGTGCCAGTGAGCGACAGGGTGTCGGCCCCGGCCACGCCAGCGAGGGCGACGACGGAGGTCACCAGGATCAGGGCCCCCGCGACGCCACCCGTTACGCCGCGCGCTACCCGTTGCCGTATCCCCACGATGTCCTCCCGCGCTAAATCGTCCCTACCGGTTTACCGTGCCAACGAGGATCCTCCCTGGTCGAGGGCTCCACTTGTCATCCAATCGTCACACTCAGCGTTGCGTCGCGCGAAGCGGGCACCACGCGGCGCCCGCCACCTCGACCCGGTACGCTGCGAACGTGGCTTCGGGCATTCTCGCACTGCTGGGCTCGGGCGAGACCGCACCGGGT
>JAJYDP010000483.1 GCA_021777365.1 Chloroflexota bacterium
AGGGTGGCGTCACCCAGCCGGCGCAGAGCCGCGAACTGCTGCATCTGGCGGATCGGCATGCCGGTGGCCCGGAGCCGCGTCAGGAACTCGACCCAGGCCGCGTCCTCCGCCGAGTAGCGTCGGTGGCCGTTTGCTGCGCGCTCCACCGGATCGAGCAGCCCAATGCGCTCGTAGTAGCGCAGCGTGTGGGGGCTCAGCCCGAGGCGGGCCGAGAAGTCCCGCATAGCGAGGCCATCGCTCATTGCGAGGCGTACGGTAGAACTTCGAGCGCACTCGAAGTCAAGGGGCATTTCGCTTGGCGGTTGTTGGCGTCACCACGCCTCCCCTTGCGGGACGGGGCAGAGAGACCAGGGGCCGACGGCGAGGGTCGCGACGAAGCCGCCCGAGACCTGGCGCCCGCAGCGTCGTAGCATCGGCGGATGCCGGTCTTCGTCGGGACGTCCGGGTGGCAGTACCGGCACTGGCGGGGCCGCTACTACCCGCAGGAGCTCGCGCCGGCGCGCTGGCTCGAGCACTACGCCGCCGACTTCGCGACCGTCGAGCTCAACGCGAGCTTCTACCGCCTGCCGCCGCGGGCCACGTTCGAGCGTTGGGCGGCGCGCACGCCGCCGGGCTTCGTCTTCGCGGTGAAGCTCAGCCGGTACCTGACCCACATCCGCCGGCTGAAGGCGCCGCGCGAGCCGATCGAGCGCTTCATGGAGGCCGCGACCGGGCTCGGCACGCGCCTCGGCCCGGTGCTGGTCCAGCTGCCACCGTCCTTCGAGCTCGACGCCGCGGCGCTCGACGCGACGCTCGAGGCGTTTCCATCGGGGACGCGCGTGGCCGTCGAGCCCCGCCACGCGTCGTGGTTCGTCGACGAGGTGCGCGGCGTCCTCGAGCGTCACGGCGCGGCGCTCTGCCTGGCAGACCGGCGCGGCCCGGTCACGCCGCTGTGGCGCACCGCGGACTGGACGTACCTGCGCTTCCACGAGGGCCTCGGCCGGCCCCGGCCGTGCTACCGGCGCGAGGAGATCACGGCCTGGGCCCGACGGCTCGCCTCCGACTGGCCGCTCGAGGCCGACCGGTTCGTCTACTTCAACAACGACCCCGCGGGCTGCGCCGTGCGCGACGCGGCGATCGCCGGGCTCGTCTTCGCGGAGGTCGGGCTGGCGTCCTCCCGCACGCCGCCGCCCGAGGCTGCGCCGGTGGGCTGACCGGCGGCCGGCCCCGCTCCCCTCCTCTGCCGCGAGAGGCGCCTGGACCGTCGCGGGCGATCCTCCTGACTCATGGCGGGATCGCGAGCCCGTCGTCGCGCTTCCGGGCGAGCTCGCGGTGGATGAACCGGAGCCGCGCAGCGGAGCGCCGTCCTGCTGGCTGAACGGGGCCGACTCGCGATTGTCGCGCACGAGGGCCACAAGGCCGACCTGGTGGCCACCGCGACCACCGGCGCTCCTTCGGGAGGGGGTCAGCCTCCCTGTCGAGTCGGTCCTCTCGGCCCCCCCGGGGGGGCAACGCGCAGATCGCGGCTCGGGTCGCCAAAGGCCCCGTCCGGTCCGTGTTCTTCTTCGTCGATCCGCTGAGCGCCCATCCGCACGACCCGGACATCCGGACCCCGTTGCGGGTCCGCAACGTCCACAACGTCGCCTTGACGACCACCGTCGCCGGCGCGGACCTGGTCCTCTCCTCGCCATTCCGCCACCCGGCCACGATCGTCGCCGACCGCGCCTACCGAGGCCTGCGCACCCTGGCCGAGCGGCGCCACCTGCGCCTCGATAGGAAGGCACCGCCCAAGGGCGTGAGCGGCTTCGCCCCGCTCTGGCCGCACAACATCAGTCGAGCACGCCTTCGCCTGAGCTCGGGCGCTGGCGCCGGCTGTCGCGCGGCGACGAGGGCACCGAGGCGAGGGTCGCGGCCTGGCTCCAGGTGGCCGCGGTCGCCTACCTGCTCTGGTGCGCCTTCGTGGAGCTGATCGGCACGCCACACGCCGCCTGCGCTGCCGCCGCGCTCGTCAGCGCCCCATGCCCCCTGCGTCGCCTCGTGCAGGCCGACGGGCTTCGCACCATGATGACCGGATGGACCCGGCGCTTGAGCCGCTCGCGCGGCGGTTCTCCGAGGGGGCACGCGAGTTCGCGACCTGCCCGCTGTACCGGCAGCTCTGTCTCACCGTCGCCGCCGACGAACGACTGCTGCGGATCACGGCGGAGCGACGGGCGGGTCAGCAGCCCACGAACCTGTTGCTCGCTGCCGTGCACTACCTGGTGCTCGCCGATCCGGCGGACGAGCTGGCGCGCTGGTGTGTCTCGATCGACGGTGAGCGGGCGCGCCCGCCGGAGACCGCCGGTCCGCCGTTCACCGCGTTCTGCCTGCGGCGGCGCGACGCACTGGTCGAGCTGCTGCGCACGAAGCTGGTCCAGACCAACGTCGTCAGGCGGGCCGCGGCGCTCCGACTGGGACTCGCCCACGTCGCCCGACGCGTGGACGGACCCTTCACACTGATCGAGATCGGCGCGAGTGCAGGTGTGCTGCTCGCCTCCGATCGCTACCGATACCAGCTCGCAGGGCGCACGTGGGGGCAACCCGACTCCCCCGTCCAGATCACCACGGATTGGCGCGGCACCGCGGACAGCGTCCCCGACCTCGACCGGCTACCCGTGATCGTGCGGCGGTTTGGGATCGACCTCTCACCCATCGATCCCCGCGATCCCCTCGGACGCCGCTGGCTGCGGGCGCTGGTGTGGCCGGGCAACGAGGCGGAGTGGACGCTCCTGGAGCGCGCGCTCGATCTCCTCGCGGCCGACCCGCCTCGTGTCATTGCCGGCGACGCCATCGAGGTCCTGCCGCGCCTGCGGTCCTCGGGCCTGGCGGCGGGTGATCCGGTCGTCGTGTTCCACGCCGCCACCCGCGCCCACCTGCCGACCGACCGCCGGGAGGCGTTCGACCAGGCGATCCGGGATCTCGGCCGGGGCAGGCCGGTCTTCTGGCTCTCGCTCGAGGGCACCCGCGAGCCGTTGTCGGGCCTCGCTGGGTCCCCGGTCCACCTCTTGCAGCTGATCCACCTCGACGACGATCGGGAGGTGCCGCCAACCGAGCGGCTCGCCGTCTTCGAGGGTCACGCCGAGTGGGCCATGCCCTGGGTAGCACCCGAGGGGCTGGCGACCTGACGGCCGGCATCGCCCGAGGTCAACCGCTGCCCGGACGCCGCACCTGCGATCCCGTCGACGGCATGCCGTCGCAGCGCCCTTCGGCGCGCATCTCGACGGCGAAGGCCGGGCTGCAGTCCTGGCACGGGCTTGCCGCCGGATCGGGAATCGGGGCGTGCCGTGAGATCCGGTCCGAGCAGCCGGCGATCAAAGTGGCCTGGCCCACGAGCCACCCCTCCCCTCACCTGCCAGCTCTTCCTCGTGCGCCCGGCCGGTGGAGTCGGCCGCGGCGTCTGGGCGATCATTCCGGTCCGGCAACTGGTCTCGACGCAGCTGATCGGGCCAGCCCCGCGACCAGCGGGGCACCGCCGGGCGTCAGCAGGGCATGGCGCGGAGGCGGGCGACGATGGTGCCGCTGTCCACCCAGCTCGGTGCCGTGCCCGGCAGCCCGAGCAGCTCCGGGACGGTGCGAAAGCCGAAGCCGGCGGCGCGATACCAGGCGATGATGGCGGGCAGGATCTGCGGCGTCGCCGCCGGTCCGCAGTGCAGCAGGATGATCGAGCCGTCGCGGCCGCGCTCGGCGTCGCGGATCATCTCCGCCTCGGTGCCGCGCAGGCTCGTGTCGGCGGCGCTGGTATCCCAGGACACGAGGGCGGCGAAGCCCGCGGCCCGGGCGGCCGCCAGGGTCGTCGCATCGGCCGCGCCGTACGGCGGGCGGAAGAGCAAGGTCATGGGGTGACCCAGGACCCCGCTGATCAGGCGTCGCGAGTCGACGAGCTGGGCGAGCTGGCCGGCGTAGGAGAGGCGCGTCATGAACGGGTGCGTGAGCGAGTGATCGGCGATGGGGTACCCGGCCGCGTCGACCAGGCGCCAGAAGGCGGGATGCCAGCCCACCGCCTGGCCCACCGGGAAGAAGGTGGCCGGTACCTCCTCCCGCTCGAGGATGGCCAGGATCGCGGCACAGGCGACCACGTTGTAGCCGTCGTCGAAGGTGAGCGCCACGACGTGCTCGCGGCGGTCTCCGTGGAAGACCACGCCGGGCGCCATGTTGGGCGCCACGGCCGCCGCAGCCGGAAGCGCGCCGCCCAGGAGCAGGGCGAGCAGGGCCAACGCCATGATGGGCCACCGCGCACGTCGCATCGTTCGATCCCATTATCGCCACGTTCCGAACGGGTGCCTGCCGCTCCGCCCGCTGCTCGCGCTCAGCGACCGTGTCTCCGGGACCGTCCCCGCAGGAGGGGGTGAGCGCTGATGTCGGCTCGCCCGCTTTGACGTTCGGACCGGAGGTGATCAGAGTCAGACCGGAGTTGCCACTGGCGCCGCTCGCCCGGCTTCAGGGCCAGCGGCGCCAGTGAGGGTCGTCGTGACGGAACCGGCGGGGGGCCGACTCCGATCACGACGTCTGGGTGGCTCGTGGTGGTG
>JAJYDP010000484.1 GCA_021777365.1 Chloroflexota bacterium
CGCCGCCCAGCGCGCCATCTGTGCATACTGCTCGCGGAGCCGATCCGTCGAGTCCACGTTGGCCATCGCCTGGGCCGCCAGGCTCGCGTAGATGTCGAGCAGGCGCAGATCGTCCTCGGTGAACTGACGCAGGCCGAGCTTGGACAGGACGAGCACGCCGAGCACCTCGTCCTCGTAGATCATCGGCGCGAGCAGCATCGATTCGTCGAGACCGGGCTCGGTCCCCGGGATCGTGTTCGACCGGGGGTCATGCGCCGCGTCGTGCACCAGCAGCGCCTGTCGATGCTCCGCCACCCACCCGGTCAGCCCGTGCCCCAGCGTCGTGCCGAGCTGCTCGGGCGTCTCGTCCACGTACTCGCCGACACGACCGCGCATCGAGACCGGCACCAGTTCCGTCTGATTCACCAGGCGGTAGACGCGGACGTTGTGGTAGTCGATCAGCTCCTGCAGCTCGGTGGCGATCGCCGCACCCATCTCGCGCATGGTCCCGAGCCGGCTCAGCCGCACCCCGAGTTGCCGGATCGAGCGGAGCTGCGCCGCCCAGGTCGCCATCCGCGCGTAGTCGCGGGCGTTGCGGATCGCGATGCCCGCCTTGGCGCCCAGGGTGCGCAGCGCCTCGAGCTCCGACGCGCCATACGGCCGGGGCCGGTCGTGGTACAGGACGAGCGCGCCCAGCGGCGTCCCGTCGGCCACCAGCGGGGCGACAGCCACCGACTCGAACCCCTCCGCGACCGCCAACTGCCGCTGCCGGCCGTGGTCCGCCGTGTCGGCTCCCCAGTGCAGCGCCGCCACGGCCCGCCCGGCGTCGATGAGGTCGCGGACGCGGGAGTCGAGGGAGTCGACCTGGACAGCCGACAGGTAGCCGCTGGACAGCCTCCTGCTCGCGTGGGCGACGGCGGCCCCGTCCTGCTCGCGGACGAAGACCGCGCCGCGGTCCGCCGCGAACAGCTCCATCGATCGGTCGAGCAGATCGAGCTCGATGACCTTGACGTCGAGGGTCGAGCCGATCCTCGCCACGAGCTGGTCGATCGCGGGCGCGAGCGCGAGCGGCGCCTCGCCGGCCCGGCCCACGAGCGCTGCGTTCCCGGCTGCGTCCGGTGAGCGCGGCGTCCCGTCGGCGCCGGCATCGCCCAGGAATGCCTCGAGCGCGGCGGCCCGGTAACGGCGGTCTCCCCGCGCGTTGATCCGCATGAAGGGCAGCCGGCCCTGGTCGCTCCATGCGCGGACGGTGTTGGGGTGGACGCCCAGGATCCGGGCGGCACCCGCCACGGACACCGTGCCCTGTTGTCCTGCGATCTCCATGGGCCACCTACTCGACCAGGTCGTTCTCCGACTTGCCGGAGCCTACCGATCCCTCACAAAACCCCACAGCGGACCGGAGGTACCGGGTGGGCACTCCCGATCGTCCCACCCGGCGGCGCCACGCCCACGTCCCCGCGGCGATGGCCGCCTGCACCGCCGGGCAGCGGCCGCGTGTCAGCGCTGGCGCGTCAGCCGGACGTACAGCGCGGTCGCCGCGGCCGTCACCACGCCGAGCACCAGCACACCGAACAAGGCCAGGATCGGCTGGCCCACGAAGCTGGGGGGAGTGCCGCTCGTCCTGGTGTCTCCGCCCCCGACGCCGGCCGGCGTCGGCGACGCGGCCAGTGCCGGCACGGCGACCAGTGCGAGGAGCGCGACGGCCAGGAGGAGGCAACCGCCGGCCAGCAGGATCGCCGCCCCGGCCGCCCGCGTCCTGTCCGCGCCGCCGAGGACGCGCATCGCGTCGGGCAGGTCGAGCGTGCAGACCACCAGGGGGCGACCTGCGCCCGCCGTCAGCATCGGCTGGCCGTCCGCATCCAGCGCCGGGACGCCCGCCACGTAGGCGTGCTCGACCGCGGAGACCTGCTCGATCAGCAGGCGTACCGGCCGGTCGGGCGCTGTCCCGTCCGGGACCTGCTCGGGCACCTCGCGCGCGACCCCCCGCGATTCGCGCGGCATCACGACCAGCCCCTCGTCGAGGGCGGCGAGGTCCACCCGGACGCCCACGCCGCGGCTCGCGATCCCGAACGGGACGGCCAGGCGCCGGTCCTCGATGGCCTCCCATCCCGACCGCGTGGCGAGCTGCACGCGCCGGCGGCGGTACACCAGCGGCCGGTCGTGCTCGTCGGGGAACTCCTCCTCGCTGGAGATCCGGCCGTGCGCCCGGACGTAGATACGACGGCCCGCCCGGGCAGCCTCCGCCGCCTCCTCGAGCGTCACCTCGGGGGCGGCGCGCAGGATCCGGCCAACTCGGTAGCCGCCGCCGAACCCCCGCATGACGAACGCGCCCAGGCCGAGGGACAGCACGCCGCAGACGGCGAGAACGAGGACGATCACGGTCGGGCGATGCTAGCACCCGGCCCGCGGCGGCCGCCGCGGAGGGCCCGGGAGCCCTGGGCAGCAAGGAGCCCGGGGCAGCAAGGAGCCCTGGGACAGCAAAGGGCCCGAAGGAACCTCCGCGAACTCACGTGGGCGTTGATGTCATCGCCGCCGTTAGTGATCGCTCCTGACCCCTTCGGGCTGTCCCTACGCTAGTCACCCTTCCCGTCCGGGTCAACCGGGTTGTCCACCTTCGGGCGGACTCCACCCGCACTTATCCACCACTTATCCACCGAACATCCACCACTCATCCACCGAACCACCGCCGGTGCGCGGCCCGCCCCGACTCCGCGACGTCAGAGGGCGCGCCCCGTCTGCGGATCGAACGCCGCGAGCTGGCCCCCGTAGCTGGTGAGCACGAGCCGCCCGCCGATCAGCTCCGCCCCCGCCACCACGTCAGAGTGCGCCAGCCGCCAGGCCACGGACCCGTCGGCCTCGACGGCGACCGTGTCGATCTCGCTCTGCACCAGGACGTGGTCGATGCGGGAGCTGCCCAGGATGTCGATGATCGGTGCGCCGCTCTCCCGGGACCAGCGGAGCTCGCCGGTGCGCGCGTCGAGCCCGTAGCTGCGGAAGCCGAACTTGGCGACCAGCAGGCCCGGGACATCCCAGAAGAAGGCCGTTGGGCCGTCGAAGATCGGTGACGCGAACCGCGCCGTCCAGGCGCCCGCCGGCCCCTCGACGCGCATCTCCGCGCGGCAGAGGCGGTCGGGATGGGGCGACACGAGCGTGCCGTGATCGTCGAGGCGCCCGCCCGCCTCGGAGAGCGCGAAGACGTCGGCCGCGCGTCCCGTGCCGGCCCAGCGGAAGCGGACCGAGAGCCCCCCGGGATATCGGACGGTCGAGCGGTGTGCCTCGGCCTCGCTCACGCGCCGCCGGCGGACCCTGTCGCGCGGGCCTGTTCGCCCGCCGATCCGGCCTGTCCCGCCTGGGGGACCTCTGCGGCGATGGGCGCGACCGTCGCGTTCGACAGCATCCGCAGGGTGGCCGGAGAAACGGCGAAGACCGCGTTCTGCGTGCCGGCGGCGGCCCAGATGGTCTGGTGGCGTCCGAGCCGCGGGTCCATCACCACGCGGATCGGACGGCGGTGGCCGAACGGCGGGATGCCTCCGATGACGAACCCGGTCAGGTCGTTTGCCTCCCGCGCGGTGGCCCGCCGGATGGCGGGTTCCCCCACCACGGCCGCGAGCTGGGCGACATCTACCCGGTCGGGTCCCGCCACGAGCACGATGAACGGCTCGACGGCGTCCTCCTCGCGGGGCGCCACGAAGACGAGGCTCTTGACGATCTGGCCGAGCTCCGCACCCACGGCACGTGCCGCGTCCTCGGCGGTGTGCGTGCTGTCGGGGAACGTGACGATCTCGATGGTCACGCCCTTGCGGGCTGCGGCGTCGAGGACACGCTGCGATGGCGGGGCGAGCGGATCGGGCACGGCGGCGAGTCTATCACCGGTCCGGCCCGGATCGGGGCGTGCGCTGTCAGAATGCAGAGATGCGATTGCTCCGCCGTCATCGGCCGCCCCGTGACGTCCTGCGCTCGATGGGCGAGCGCAGGGTCTGGGCATTCGACTGGGACGGCACGCTCATCGACTCCATCGCCCGGACGAAGGCCACCTATCGCGAGATCTTCCGGGAGCTCGACCTGCCGTTCGACGACGCGCTCTTCCAGAAGCACTACGCGCCCGACTGGCGTCGCATGTATCAGAGCCTGGGGATCCCCGAGACGCTCTGGCCGCGGATCGACCGTCGCTGGGTCGAGATCTTCGAGACCGAGGTGTCCGCCCTGGTCCCCGGCGCGGCCGAGGCGCTGGCATGGCTGCGCGCCGATGGGCGCAGGATCGCGCTGGTGACGGCGGGCCACCGGGAGCGGCTCGAACTCGAGCTCAGGGCGACCGGGCTGTCGGGCGTGTTCGAGACCATGGTCTACGGCAACGAGGTCCCGCACCAGAAGCCCGATCCCGCGCCGCTCCTGATGGCCTCGCGCTACCTGCGGGTCGCCCCGGCCGACATGGTCCTGGTCGCCGACGCCGCCGACGACATGCTGATGGCGAAGCGGGCCGGCGCCCTCCCGCTGGGGGTGCTCACCGGGGCCGCCCAGGCGCGCAGCCTGAAGGCCGGCGGCGCCCGCTGGGTCGCACGG
>JAJYDP010000485.1 GCA_021777365.1 Chloroflexota bacterium
TCGGCGACCACCATCAGCACGCGCCACTGCGCGAACGTCAGCTCGACGCCCGCCTGCGCCAGGGCCAGCGTCGTGACGGCGACCGAGCCGACGGCCAGCGACTCGAGCGCGTCGATCGCGGTGATCGTCTCCATGCTCGCAGCATAGCAGATACGTTCCATATAGAAACTAAAAGGCGCCGCAAGGCCCTGTGACTCTCAGGCCACGGTCACCTGCACTTGGTCGTACCCTGTCGCGCCCGCCGGCGCGGGGCCGCCCGGCGTCGCCGTCTGCACCGCGCCCGTCCCGTCCGTCGCCCGGACCTCGATGGTGTGCGTGCCCGGCGTGGCCTGCCAGCGCAGCATCCACTGCACCCAGGTCGCCTTCGAGATGGCGCGGCTGAGGAGGGCGCTCTGCCAGGGCCCGCCGTCCACCCGGACCTCGACGCGCTGGACCCCGCGGTCCGGCGCCCAGGCGAGCCCGTCGATGTCGACCGGCCCGGCCGTCAGGCCTGCCCCGTCGGTGGGATGGTCGATGCGCGACTCGGTCAGGATCGGGCCGTCCTTGGCCCAGCCGAGGCGCACCCAGTACGCGTCGAACGCCTCCCGCGTGGTCAGCTCGATCTCGGAGAGCCACTTGGTGGCGGACACGTAGCCGTACAGGCCGGGCACGATCAGGCGCGCCGGGTAGCCGTGCTCGGCGGGCAGCGGGACGCGGTTCATGCCCACCGCGATCATCGGCTCCCTGGCCGGATCGAGCGCCCAGGCGGTGGGAAGCCCGACGGTGAACCCGTCGACCGACCGGCCGACGATCTGCGTGGCACCCGGCCGCACGCCGGCCTCGCCGAGAACCTCCTTGAGGTGGACCCCGGTCCAGAGCGTGTTGCCGATGAGGATCCCGCCGACGTCGTTGCTCACGCACGAGAGGGTCACGTACTGCTCGAAGAGCGGCAGCGCCAGCAGCTCCGCGTACGTGAACGTCAGGGGGTGGTCGACCATGCCGGTCACCCGAAGCTGCCAGGTGGAGGCGTCCACCTGCGGCACCAGCAGCTCGGTGTCGATCCGGTAGAAGCGGTTGTTGGGGATCACGATCGGCGTGATCCCCGGCGCAGTCAGCGATTCCACCGTGGTCAGGGGCGGCACGACCTCGGTGGGCACGGGAAGGCTCGCCGACACGGGGGCGCTGGACGGATGCCGGCGATCGAGGAGCAGGCGGCCGAGGGCTCCCGCGGCCAGGGCGCCGCCCACGAACCCCCCGGATCGGAGCAGGAAGCGTCGCCGGTTCCAGTCCGGCATCGAGAGGGTGGCAGGGGCAAGGTCGGCAGGGGCGGCGTCGGCGGGCCCGGCGGCGCCCTCGCGGAGAGCCAGCGGACCCAGGAACCCGGCGTCCGCCAGGAGGATGCGGAGCGTGCCGACGCCGGTTGCCGTGGCGACCGCGGCGTTCAGCGCCGCCAGCGGTGCCGGGTCGAGCGGCTGCAGGAGCGCGGCCGCGAACGCCACGACCCCGAACGCGACGAAGATGCGCCACGCGCGGCCAAAGCTGCGCCGGCCCAGGATCCCGGCAGCCGCCGCTACGAGCAGCGCCACCACGACGACCGCGACGCTCAGCGCGGTCTTGTCGTTGGTGCCGAAGAGGGTCGCGACGAGGTCCTTCGCGCCGGGAGGCTGCACGGCGATGACCAGGCTCCCGACCGCGACGACGAGCGACGGGACCCCCGGAACCGCCCCGGCGAGGAGCTCGCTCGCGGCGATCCCCACCGCCCCGGCGACGATCCCGGCGGCTGCAGCACGCAGCGTGCCGGCGGTGCGCGGCGAGCCGCCGGGTGCCGTGAGGACGGCCACGTCGGCCCGGGCCAGGAGCGCGTCGAGATGCGCCGCCACGGCCGCGTGCTGGCCGGCCAACCCGAGCGCGGTGTCCGGGCCCGAGCGCGCCTTGACCTCCTGCGGCATCGATCCTCCGCTCCTGTCCGGTGACTGCGACATTCCGCCCGGGAGTATGCGCGAGGGACGAGGAGGCAGCGGAACCGGTCGGCTCCCCGGCGCGTCTCGCTGGCTGCAGGTGCCGGACAGATGTCGGGCCTGCCGCACAGGAGCACGAACCATGTCCGCTGCATCACGGTTGCTCGGAATCGGGGTTGCCCTCGGTCTCGCCGCGGGACTGCTCGTCGGAGCCGGCCTGACACAGCCAGGACGGGCGGCAGCCACGACACTGTCGCCCGCGCCGAGCGTCTCGTCCGGCGGCGCCGTGGTCGGGGCCTCCGGCGCACCTGCGGTCCCAACGGTCTCGGCGGGCGGGACGGCCGTCGCGGACGCCGCAGCGTCCGGCACGGCCATCGCGTACCCGTACTTCCCGGGGTCGCCGGGCCTGGCGCCCGACCACACCATCGTCGTGACCGGCGTCGGGCAGGCCGATATGCGGAGCGACGGCTCCGACCGCGCGGCCGCCCAGCAGCGCGCCCTCGGTGCCGCCCTGGCCGACGCGAAGACCCAGGCCGACGTGATCGCGTCGGCGACCGGGCTCTCGATCAGCGAGGTGCTGTCGGTGAGCGCCTCGGTGTCGCCCGCCTACGGGGTCATGCCCATGGCCGGATCGGCGAGCGGGCCCGCATCCGGGCAACCGGTGCCGCCGGTGATCGAACCCGCCTACCCGCAGACGCTCAACGTGTCGGTCACCGTCGCGTATCGCGTCGGCTGAAGGCGCCGCGCAGGCCCTCCCGGGCCATGCCGTACCATTCGGTGCCTCGTCGTCCTCGCTGGAGCGCCCCGTGTCTTCTCTGCCCGTGGATCCCCCGGTCGTGCACGAGGACGCGGTCGCGCACGGGCCCGCGGGCGAGAACGGACCGGCCGGCCACGGCGTTCACCCGCTGCACGGTCCCGATACCCACCCGGCCGGAGGCCCGGCCGACTCGCGGCCCCACCTCGATGCCGCCGTGGCCGCGGTTCGGGCGAACCGGGAGGCCTGGATCGCGACGCCGGTCCCGGAGCGGCTCCGGTTGCTCGACCGGCTGGTCCGCGACGTGGCCGCGGTCGCGGACGAGTGGGTCGCCGCCTGCGTGGCCGCCGAGGGCCTGGACCCCGCCCGGCCAGAATCGGGCGAGGAGGCGCTCGTCGGCCCGTACTTCGTGATCCGGAACCTGCGCCTCCTGCAGCGCTCGCTGTCGGACATCGCGCGCGGCGGGCGGCCGCGCATCCCGGGGCCGGTCCGTGCCCGACCCGACGGCCAGCTGACCGCCGGCGTCTTTCCCGGATCGCTGCTCGACCGCCTCTTCTACCCGGACATCCGCGCCGAGGTCTGGATGAAACTGGGGGTGACGGCGGCCGGCCTGCCCGCGACCCAGGCGCGTGCGTATCACGAACCCCACGAGGCGCGTGTCTGTGTCGTGCTCGGCGGGGGCAACGTCTCGTCCATCGGCCCCATGGACGTCCTGTACAAGCTGTTCGTCGAGGACCGGGTGGTGGTCCTGAAGACGCATCCCGTGAACGGGTACCTGGCGCCGATCCTCGAGCGCGGTTTCCGGTCGCTGGTGGCGAGGGGCGTCCTGCGGATCGTCCGGGGCGGGGCGGGCGAGGGAGCCTACCTGTGTGCCCACCCCGGGGTGGACGAGATCCACGTCACCGGTTCCGACCGGACCTACGAGGCGATCGTCTTCGGCCCGGGTGAGGGGGGCCAGCGTCGGCGGGAGCGCGGGGAGCCGATCACGACCAGGCAGGTGACCGCCGAGCTCGGCAACGTCAGCCCGGTGATCGTGGTGCCGGGCACCTGGAGCGCGGCCGACCTGGAGCGCCAGGCCGAGAACGTCGCGACCATGCTCACCAACAACGCGGGGTTCAACTGCAATGCGGCGCGGGTCCTGGTCACCCACGCCGGCTGGCCGCAGCGCGAGGCTTTCCTGCGGGCGGTTGCCCGCCGCCTGGACCGCATCAGGCCCCGGCTCGCGTGGTACCCGGGCGCGGCCGAGCGGCACGACACGTTCGTCGGGCGCCACCCCGAGGCTCGCCTGTCCGGCCGGCGCGAGACGCTCGACGCTGGGGAACGGCTGCCCTGGGCGCTCATCCCCGGCCTCGACCCTGAAGCCTCCGATGACGTCTGCTTCACCAGCGAGGCCTTCTGCGGGGTCTTCGGCGAGACCGCCCTGCCCGCACCAGATGCCGCCGAGTTCCTTGGGCGAGCGGTCGAGTTCGCGAACGGGAGGCTGTGGGGGACGCTCAACGCGACGATCCTCGTCCACCCGGCCACGGAGCGGGAGCCCCGGGTGGCGGAGGCCCTGGACCGCGCGATCGCGGCGCTCCGCTACGGGACGGTCGCGGTCAACGGGTGGGCGGCGCTGGGTTTCGGCCTGGTGGTGGCGCCGTGGGGCGCCTTCCCCGGCTCCGACCCCTCGGACGTCCAGTCGGGGATCGGCTTCGTCCACGACACGCTGATGCTGTCGCGGGCCCAGAAGACCGTCATCCGGGCGCCGTTCCGGCCGCTCATCAAGCCGGTCTGGTTCGCCGGGCACCGGACGACGCACCGCCTGGCGCCGCGGCTGGCCCGGTTCGAGGCGGCTGGCCCGG
>JAJYDP010000486.1 GCA_021777365.1 Chloroflexota bacterium
TCCCGCAGTGCACGCCGACAGGGGCGCCGGCCACCGTGGTGGCGTCGACCCGAGCGCCAGCTGCGGTATCATCCGCACGCTTGCGGTGGCGAGTGGCCTAACGGTAAGGCACCTGACTCTGGATCAGACCTCGGCCGGTGCGAACCGGGCCGATGCTCGCGCCGCCACTCTCTACCACAACATCTTGTGGTCCATGGCGCGTGCCACCCCACCAGTTGTGGTGATTCGCCGCTCCGTCACCTGACTCACGGACTCCGATTCGCATCCGCGTCACCTGAGCACGCCGTTCGCCGGCGTGAACCCGGGGGCGCGAGAAGGAGCATCGGAGATGTCCGCGCTGCCATCCATGACCGCGGCCCGCGCCGCCTGGCTCGCCGACGCACGCCGCCGCAACCTCTCCCCGCGCACGATCGCGGACTACGACGCGCTGAGCGCCCGCCTCGCGCGCACCCTCGACCCCAGCGGGCAGGCGGGGCTCGACGCCCTGTCGCTCGACGGCGTGCGCGCCTGGCTGGACGCCCGCGCCGGCCTGCGGCCGGCCTCGCGGCGCACCTACATCCGCACCCTCCGGGCCTGGAGCGCCTGGTGCACCGACGAGTACGGGCTGCCCGCCGATCCGCTCCGCCGGCTCCAGGCGCCGCGGGTGCCCCGCGCCCGGCCCGGCCTGTTCACGCCCCAGCAGCTGCGCACCCTCCTGGCGGTGGCGACGCCGGCCACCGCCTACGCGATCACCGTCCTGGCCGAGACGGGGCTGCGGGCCGGCGAGGCGGTGGCGCTCGAGCTCGCCGACCTGCGCGATGGCGCGCTTCTCGTCCGCCACGCCAAGGGCGGCCGGGACCGCTGGGTGCCCCTCTCGCCGCTGCTGGCCCGCGCGACCGGCGTGTATCTGGCCGAGATCCGCCCGCTGCTCGCCCGCTCTGGCGAGCCTTGCCTGCTGGTCAGCCCGGGCCGTCGAGGCTGGAGCGCGCGCGGGCTGCACCACGCCGTCGCGCGCGCCGGCCGGCTTGCCGGGATCGAGGGCGTGCGCTGTTCGCCCCACACGTTCCGGCACCAGTTCGCCCACGATCTCGCCATGGACGGGGCCCAGCTCTTCGTGCTGCGAGACCTGCTCGGCCACGCCACGCTCGAGCTCGTTGGCCGCTACGCCGGCCCCACGGAGGCCGACCTGCGGCGCGAGCTTGCCGCGCATTCGCCGCTCGCACGGGCCCTCGCCGCAGCGCCGACCCCGCCGCTCAGGCCGCTTGAAGGCACTGCTCCAGCGGGGAGGACGCCTCGTGCACGGCGGCGAGGTCCTCGACCGTGACGGCCGTGTAGCGCCGCCGCACCTGATGCGCGTAGTCCGCACTCCAGCCCATCATCAAGGCGAGCTGGTCGTCGCTGCGCCCGCTGCGGGTGTAGCTCGTCGCGAACGTGCGGCGCAGGGCCTGGAAGCTGAGGCCGTCGCTGCCGCGCGCTCCGGGCGCGACCATGCCGAGCCGCACGAGAAGCCGACGGAACTGCGCGCTGACCTCCCGGCCGCTGGCCGGGCCGCCGTCGGCGCGCAGGAACACGCGGTCGGTCTCGCTGGCCGGCCGCACCGCGCGATAGCGCCGCAACGCCTGCCAGGCCGCAGGGGCCAGGGGCACCTCCCGCTCCTTGCCGAACTTGCCGATCAGGGTGACGGTTCGCGCCGCGGCGTGGATGCCACCCAGCCGCAGGCTCAGGGCATCGCCCCGCCGCGCGCCGCCGTCCAGCGACACGGCGATGAGGGCGGTCAGGCGACGGTTCATCACCGAGTCGTGCGTGGCGAGGTACGTGAAGATCTCGCGGACCTGGGCATGCGTGAACACGGTCGGCGGGTGCTCCAGCTCCGGGAAGTCCCGCCCGCCCAGACGAACCGAGATGGTCAGCCGCCCGGTCTCGTGGAGCCAGGCGAGGAAGGACCGGAGCACGCGGCGGTACGCGTTCCGCGATGTCGCCCGGATCGGCGCACCGGTGTGGGGATCGAGGCGGCGCTCCAGCACCCAGTTGACGCGCTCCCCGGTGAGGTCCACCGGGCGGAACGGCTCGTCGGTGTGCCGGGCCAGCTCGGAACGAAAGGTCAGGAGCTTCTGGCGGTAGTCGCGGCCCTGCTCGCTCAACTGGGGCGCGGTCGCGGTCGGCTGAGCCGGCGCGAGGTGTCCCGCATGCGCGTTGTCGGGCAGCCGCGTCGCCGAGACGGGAATGGGCCGCTGTCGGCCCCGTTTCGCTGCGGCGAACTCGTCGATCAGCGCATCGCTGATCGGACTCTCGAGGGTCAGGACCAGGGGGCGAGCCATTGGCAGGGTCTGCAGGTCGAACGAGGTCACGAGTCGCTCCTTGAGCGTGCGCTGCGCCGTGCGACGGCGGCCCACCGAACTGAGGGCGACGGAGTGTTGGGATGACCCCGCGCGTTGTCAAGGGGATCCCATCGAGTCCCCCGGCGGGGCGGCGTCGAGGCGTCGCGCAGGCGCGCCGCCCAGGACCGGCAGCCAGCGGAGGCGCCACGCGCGGCGCGGCTGCCGCCAGGCCGACGGGAGCGTCGTGGCGCGCGGGTTGTCGCGCCCGCACTGGAGGTCCCTCGAGCAGGGCTGGCATGGCTGCCGATCCGGCTCTCCACCGCGCAGCGCGAAGCACAGACCGCTGCCGCGTCTCGGGCCAGACCAGAAACCGTCACACCGCCGGAGCCAGTTGACGAGCGGACCGGCCTGCATAGGCTCCCGCCGTCGTCCGATCCGCTATCGCGAGGCACAGAGATGCAGCAGATCCACGAGCGAGTACTGGCAACCGCCGCGGCTGGCGCCGGGTCGCTCAGCACACGCCAGCAACTGGAGCGGTATGGCCCGGAGTTCCTCGCCTGGTGCGAGGACCGCGGGGCGGTGTTCACCGTGGTCGACGCCGCGGCCCTGCGCGAGGCGTACCTCGCCGACCTCGCCCGGCGCGATCGCTTCGCGACCAGCCAGCAGCGCAAGTTCGCGGGCTGGATCGTCAACCGATTGGCGGCGGCCGCGGATCTGCTCGCGGCCCGCGCGCACCCTCGTCCAATCCCGGAAGGGGCCCGAACGCAGTTCGTGGACGGACTTGTCCCCAACAGCCGCCTCGACCGTATCGTCCAGACGCTCCTGGACGAGGCGTCCTCACCGAAGCGACGAGCCGTCCTTCGGTGTCATGCCGGACAGTTCCTCGCGTGGTGCCGCGAGACCGATCACGACCCCGAGGCGGTGGCGCTGGTCGAGCTGGAAGCGTATCGGGCGTGGATCCGGGCGCAGGGCCGCAGGGCAGAGGCGCCGCTCGTCATCGCCCGCAAGATCGTGCGGATCCTCAATCCGCCTGGGGTGTGGTGGTGAGCAGACCCGGGAGTGGTCGTGGCGCCCGTCGAACCCAGGACAACAGGCCACGCCCCGATCGATCCGGCTGTCTCATCCGACCCCAACATGCTGTCGCTCGGGCCGCCCTGGCCTCCGCTCAATCGGCAGAGCACGGCCTGTGGATCCGATGGTCGGGAGTTCAAGTCCCCCGCGCCACCCCAACTCCCCGATCAACTGAACGGCAGGAGACGGCACCAGGGGGCACCCGGCGGCACCGATTCCGGAGCCGGTGCCTGTACGGTGCCTGTCACCTGCAGCTCTCAGCCTCCCGACCCGGCATCGTCGACGGCGTGGCCGCAGAAGGTGGAACCCGCCATCGACACACAAGGGCCACTGGGCGATCCGCGCTCGCCTGCCCCGTTCGCCAGTGCCGGGTGCAGGACAAGCGCCAGTGTCGAGCGTTCCCCACGACGGCGGGCGGGACCAACAGGGCTCGTACCGCCGTAGCACCGTTCCGGGGGTTGAGCCCGGAGCCACCTGCTGCCCAGTGCGGCATCCGCGTCCCCCACGACGCGCGGGTGGTGAACGCCGATGGACGCCGCCCTATGCTGCGCACGCCATGTCCAGCCGTCCACCGTCACACGAGCCGGAACGGGCCGGAGGCCGCGGGCTGCTCGCCGGATACGCGGGCCTCGCCGGATTCTTCATGCTGGGGGCCACGCTTCTCGTGGCGTGCGGCGGTCCCGCCACCACGAGCCCGCCCGCAGTGGGTCCGCCCACGAGCGAGCCCCCTGCGTCTCTGCAGCCGTCGTCCGCGCCGTCGGCGCCTCCGACTCCCCTCGCCACCCTCACCAGCCCGTCAGCCGGATCACCCATCCCGTCGGCGGTCCCCCCGGCCCTGTCCGTGGATCGCCAGAGGGTCATCGTGACACCGGATCGCGGGCTGCACGACGGCCAGACCGTCGAGGTGCGCGTCACTGGGTTCGGCGTGGGCGGCAAGGTGTGGGTCTCGGAGTGTGCGTCGGCGCAGGACGCGAGCAGCCTCGGCTGCGGTGCCCAGCTGGCCGCCCAGCTGTTCCTCGTCACAGACGACGCGCGGCGGGGGCAGACGGCATTCACGGTCACCCTGCGGGCACCGACGCGGCCGTTGCTCGCGACTCCCACGGTCCCGTGTACCGACGCGTGCGTGATCGTGGCAACCGTCGGCGAGGGCTTCGGCTATG
>JAJYDP010000487.1 GCA_021777365.1 Chloroflexota bacterium
GAACAGCCTTCCGGCGAACCAGAGAGGCTCCGGTGCCGGGATGCTGAACACGGGACAGAGCACGGCGATGGTGCTTTCGATCGGGGTCTTCTTCACGCTGATCATCGTCGGTCTGTCGTCGAGCCTTCCCCACTCCCTCTACCAAGGTCTCGTCGCCCAGCAAGTGCCTGTGGCCACCGCACAACGGGCGTCGCACCTGCCCGCGGTCGGCAGCCTCTTCGCTGCCTTCCTCGGCTACAACCCCATGCAGAGCCTGCTCGGGCACAGCCTCGCCCACATGCCACACGCCCGTGCCCTCTACGTCACCGGCCGTAGCTTCTTCCCGAAGCTGATCAGCGGCCCATTCGACAGCGGGTTGCACGAGACGTTCGACTTCGCGGCCGGAGCATGCCTCGTGGCTGCCGCGGCATCCTGGCTGCGCGGCGGCAAGTACATCCACGAGGAGAAGCCTGTCGGGGTACCGCGCGAGGCCCAGCTCCCCACGGGCGAGGCCGCGCAGCCGGCGAGACCGGCGAAGGCGGTCGGGTCCTGACCCCCTCCCGGTTGACGGAGGACCCCGTCGGCGGACTGTAGGGTTTCGGCCACGGCGGCGTGGCCGAGTGGTTTAGGCAGGGGCCTGCAAAGCCCCGTACACCGGTTCGATTCCGGTCGCCGCCTCGAGGGTATATACCCAAGTCAGAGGCTATATATGGTCGCTGACCGGGAGGGTGGTGCTCACCAAAAACCCGCGAAAAACCCGCGGGAGATCTCACGTCCAGCCCTTCTCAAGCCGGTCTGATCCGGGAATCGACGGGCGACATATCGCGTTCCGGCGTGGGCCGGTGAGGGCGGTTGTTGCCGTCGAACGCGCCCGCCGGAACCGATCGAGGGGAGCGCGGCGACCTCGATCGGCAGGCGCACTGGGGCCAACACCTGTGCATAGATGGCTCCGTGGTGTGGCGGGACGAAGGACCACAGGGTCGGTCCCGTCGTTCGGTGCGCCGTCGCGGCGGAAAGTGCTGAGCCCGAACGCGTATCCGAATCAGGACGACCTGTCGTGCCGGGGTGCGCCCGCGTTCCACCAATCGGGCTCCTCGCCCTGGTCTCGCAGGTAGCTGAGCATCCGGGCGGCTTGGAGCCACTGGCCTCCCGACGAGCCGCAGAACTTCCAGAGCTCGGTGGCGGAGCGCTTGTAGTGGTGGATGAGCTCATCGAGGCCGAACTCGTCGATCTCGCCGGCATCCAGTTGAGCGAACCCGGCGCGGACGCGCTCCAGCAGGGCGCGTAGCTGCGTCTGGTGATAGACGCCGATCAGATCCTGCGCGGCACGGCGCTCGGCCTTGTCGTCGCACTCATCCGGCGTGTTCCCGGTCCCGGCCACGGCCGAACGCTACTGCGGCGAGCCGGCGCAGGTCGCAGCAAGACTTGTTGGTGGCACTGTGCGTGCGGGTGTTCTTCCCCGCAGGTGTGTCGTACGCACCTTGCGCCGCTAACGCCGGAGCCGCGCACCGCATGGACGCTCCGGGCATCGACGGCTCGTTCGCTCAACAGGCCCCAGGCGTGCCGAGCATGGCCCGCGCGAACTACGAATCTTCGCCTCCCGCAAACGCGGTGACGCGTGGCTTCGCAGGGGTTATCGCGGCGAGATGTGTGTCGAGAAATGCTGCGACCTGACGGTCGCGTTCCGCGGTGGCGTGCTGGTAAAGCAAGGCTGCGCGGGGTGACGAGTGACCAAGGCGAGCCATCAGCTCCTTGGTTGTGATTCCCGGCATCTGCGCCATGAGCGTGGCTGCGTGGTGACGGAGGTCATGTGGACGCATTTCAGGATCGACGCCAACGGTGGCCTTCGCAGCTTTCCAGGAGGTCGAGAGACGCGCCCGACGCGCCGGACCGCCCTCCGGATCGGTGATCAGTTCGCCGCTCGCGGCGCAACCGTAGACCGCGAGGTGGGCTGCAACAGCCTCCATCGCCTGCTTCGGGAGGACCACTGTCCGACGACCAGCGCCGGATTTCGGGTCCTTGACGATGCGCCCGAGGCCGGGGATCTCCTGGGCTGTCTGGCGGATACGGACAACGGAGCGCAACGTGTCCACATCAGCGAGACGGAGCCCAAGGATCTCGCCCATCCTGAGCCCACCGAGCCCGGCGAGGACGAGGACCAGCTGGTAGCGGTCGGGCATGGCCTCGACGAGGGCGAGAACTTCGGCGGTCGTCGGCATCGGGCGCTCTGGAGCGGTTTCGGCGCCGCCGCCCCTGATGCGGCACGGGTTGCGGGCGATGCGTTCGTCGCTGACCGCCGTGTTGAGGATGGCACTCAGCAGCCGGTAGCTCTTCGCGGCCTGGTCGTGTCCGGCTCTTACGGTGACGGCGCCGTACCAGCTCCTCACGCGCTCTGGGGTGACGGCCCTGAGGGGCAGCATTCCGAGATGGGGCAGGATGTTGCGGGCGAGCAGCCGCTCGTACCCGTAACGTGTCGACGGGGACAGGGGCCGGCCTTTGACCACACGAGCTTCCAGCCAGCCGGCCGCGTAGGTCTCAAGGGTGGCCTTGCCGGTCCGCGGATCGGCAACCAGTCCAACCAGCTCCTCTGCTTCGACCTTGGCCCGATATGCGTCGGCGTCCTTGCGTCGGGCGAATCGCTTGGATCGTTCACGGAGTCCGGCACGCCACCGCACCTCGTACCGCCACTCGCCCTCCTTCGTCCGGCGACGCTTGATATGTGCCATCGATCGTCCTCTCGCGGGGTGAAGCTCGTTCCTTATGCTCGTTCCTTGCCAGTCGGGCCGCGACAAGCTTACGAAGCCGATGGGACACCGGGAGCCCGCTCCCGCTCGTGGTTCTGGCGGTCCAGCAGGCGGTCGATGTACCGGTGGACCTCTTTGAGCGGGATGCGGCGGCTGGCGCCTCGCTTCACCGACCGCAGCTCCCCGGCGTCGAGCAGTTCGTACAGGGTCGAGCGGCCCATGCCGAGCAAGTCGGCCGCCTGGTTGACGGTGAGCAGAAGGGGCATGATGGGCCACGCGTCCCATTGCCGCGCAGATTGAGGTTTCCGGTCAGGTCCGGGTGACGACATGCACTGGACCTCCCTTCGCGTAGCGGCCATGACGAGGAACAACGGCGTGTGGCGTGTTCTCGATCGCGGTCGGCGGGTCCGCGAGGAGTCTGTCGAAGCGGATCGCCAGGATCTCGCCGCAGGCGACCATCCCGTAGGCGAGCGATTTCCAG
Source organism: Chloroflexota bacterium (assembly GCA_021777365.1). Next base: position 3,205 of record JAJYDP010000487.1, read on the forward strand.
TGACCGAGGAGCCGGGAAACTTCCTCGACGCTCAGGGCGATGCGCCCCGAACCCGAAGGTCGTCTCGCATCGGACCCAGGGTCCTGGTCGCTTCCAGCACTCGCAGCGGCCGTGTCGGTCGTGCCCATCATGAATCTCCTTGGTCTGGCATGCGAGCTGGGCGGCACTTGCCGGGGTGGGGGATGGTCCCGATTGCATTCCAGGGGGTGCCCGTGAGTGCGCCTGGTCTCGAAGGCCGGTCGTTCGGACCACGTGGGATTCGTGTCATCCATGGTGGTCATCTCCGTGCCTCGGCGTGTGTCATCGTTCGCCCCGGTTCTCTCGACAGCGTGGCCGTGACCGCGGTCCGTGAGGCTGCCCGCAAGGTCCGTCGGCGGCGCAGCGCTTGAGACGGGCAAGGTGCCTGCCATCCTCGCGGGCGTGGTCGTCGTTGGCCGTAGTGGACGGCCTGGGTGCATCCTCGACGGGGGGTCACTGGTGCGCCTTCTCACCGATCCGGCGGGAGAGGCGGCTGCGGCCGCCACCCGGGGAAGGTCACGTTCGCTGCCGGCTTCCCGGACTCGTGAAGGCGGCCTCGGCCCCAGCGCATCGGCTTCCCGCACCCGGCATGGTGCGCAGCTTCCTGCGCGGCACACACCGTAGAGCGGGCCGCAGGGCGACGTCCCTCCGCTCGGGCGCCCGGGTCGGGAGAGGGATGCGGCGACGGGCGGGACGCCGAGCACGCGGTCGCCAGCGGGGTCCGGTGGGAGCTCGTCGTCTCGGCACCGCCGTGCTGCCGGGAGCCCAGCCGGATTCGCTGTCGCGCCCCGGCTCGGCTTGAACACGCCCCCGTGGTCGCGCGGGCCTCGCGAGCCTGGTGGTCACCCGACCGGTGGCGGCGTGGCGTACACGAGATCGGCACGGCGACGGCGCCCGAGACGCTGGCGAGACGCCGCATGGCGCTGAGGCGCCCTGCGGCGCACGGGTCGATGGCGAGGGCGATGACCAATGCGGCAACTTCGATGATCCTCACAGCCTTCCCATCGGTCGCGCGCGCTTCTTGAGCGCTTCCTGACGCCGTTTCGGGGCCTTGCCGAGCGCTTCTTGAGGGCCATCGTCCCTGGTCCCGGGCTTTGGTGCCCGAAGCAGACTTTTTTCGTCAGCGGCCCGCGCATGTCGTTCTCCACAGGCAAGGACATCCACAGGTGGCCAGCGAGACGCCCCCCGGGGGTCCCCTGGTTACGCGCGCACGCCCTCGATGGGGTCACGCGCGCGCATGGTGGGAGGAGGGGGACGTCCGCAGTGGCGCGGGCTCAGGTGCGCGGCGCCGACACTTCTCCGGGC
>JAJYDP010000488.1 GCA_021777365.1 Chloroflexota bacterium
GGAACACGAACGCGAAGACGAGCGCCAGCCCGCCGCCGGTGAAGAGATAGAGCGACATCTGAGCCACGGCGTCGACTCCTGCTGGGGGCGAACTGCGCCCGGGATCAGGCTGCGGCGGCCCCGCCCGGAGGCGGACCGCCATGTGTCGCGGCGACGAGCGCCGGCAGCGCCCCGAGGACGTATCGGGTGCCACAGGCCGAGCAGACCTGGCGCGCTGCCGGGCGGACGGTGCCGTCCACCGGGCACCGCACCTCGAGGTCGCGTCCGCACGCCGAGCAGCTGGTGTCCCGCGGCGCGAAGACGAGGGCGTCGTGCGCGCAGTAGGGCACGTTGGCCGGAACGATGGGGATGCCGAGCGCGTCGCGCTCCGCGGACCGGACTTCGATCGTGCCAAACCGGGCGCGGCCGCCCCGCCGCCGGACGGCCTCGGCCCCCCAGCCGACGGCCACCAGGGTCAGGATGGGGCCGACCGCCCCGATGACCAGCAGGATCGGCAGGACGGCGATGATGGTGCCCCAGTCGGGGATGATGACCTTGCCGAGGAACTGCAGGAACTCCGTCCAGAGGCCCGTCATGGCCCGCATCATAGCCGCATGCGCCGGCGGATGGGCCAGATGGCCCGGGCCAAACGGCATGGGTACTCCCCGCTCGTTCCGGCGGGCCCGGCGTGGGACCGGTCCTCGGCCGGCCCGGACGGGGCGCAGGGTCCGGGCGGGCTACCATGCCGCGCAGACGCCCACGGTCGTGGAGGCACTGGATGAGCGAGCACCCGCGAGACGGCGACGGGGGGCGCGTGGATGCGCCAGGGGACGCAGTACGGCCGGAGGCCGGCGGCGAACCCGGCGGGCCCGATGTCGCACCCGGCGGGCTGGATTTCGCGGTCACCGGGCTCGATCTGGCGGCCGGAGGGCCCGCTGTGACGGACACCGGGCCCGATGTTGCACCCGGTGCGTTCTGGGCCCGGCTGCATGCCACCGTCGGTCAGGCCGTGGTGGGCGAGGACGAACCGCTGCGGCTCCTCGCGGTCGCCCTGATCGCCGAGGGCCACGCCCTGATCGAGGACGTGCCGGGCGTCGGGAAGACGCTCCTGGCCCACGCGTTCGCCAGGGCGCTCGGGCTCGAGTTCGCGCGCATCCAGGGGACGCCGGATCTCCTTCCCACGGACGTGACCGGCACCTCGATCCTCGACGGCGGGCGCCTGCGGTTCATCGCCGGTCCGGTCTTCACCAACGTCCTGCTGGTCGACGAGATCAACCGCGCCACGCCCCGCACCCAGTCGGCGCTGCTCGAGGCGATGCAGGAACGGCAGGTGTCCATCGAGGGCGCCACGCGTCCGTTGCCCGCGCCCTTCCTGCTGCTGGCCACCCAGAACCCGATCGAGCTCGAAGGGACATTCGCGCTGCCGGAGGCGCAGCTCGACCGGTTCATGGTCAGGATCCGGCTGGGATACCCGGACGAAGCCGGGGAGCGGGCGATCGCGCGCCGATATCGGGATGGGCCCGAGCCGCTGGACCGTGTCCGGCCGTTCATCGGTCGCGAGGGGATCGCGGCGCTCCGGGCGGCCGCCCGCGCCGTGCGGGTCGCGGACGAGGTCGAGCGTTACGTGGTGGCGCTGACCCGTGCGACCCGCGGGCACCCCGACGTGCAGCTCGGCGCCAGCCCCCGGGCGAGCATGTCGCTGTACCGCGCCACCCAGGCCCGGGCGCTGCTCGACGGCCGGGAGTTCGCGCTCCCGGACGACGTGCAGGCGGTGGCGCCGGCGGTGCTCGGCCACCGGCTCCTGCTCGACATCGACCGGCAGCTGCGCGGGGCCACCGTCGATCGGATCGTGGAGGAGGTGCTGCGCTCGGTGCCGGTCCCGATCGAACGGCCGTGAACGGCCAGGCGTGGCTGGGGATCGCGCTCGCCGGCCTGGGGGCGGTTGCCGGGGCGCCGTCCCTGGTGCTGGTCGGGGTCCTGGTGGTGCTGGTCGCCGGGCTGCGCCGGCTGTGGTCCCGATTCGGGCTGCGAAGCGTGGTCTACGAGCGGCGGCTGGGCACGGATCGGGCGGTCTGGGGCGACGAGATCCCGCTCGACGTGGTGGTGTGGAACCGGAAGCCGCTGCCGCTGCCCTGGCTGCGCGCGGAGGACTTCGTCCCCGACGAGATGGCGATCCGCGAGCGCACCCTCGTCCGCTCGGACCGCCCGGGCCTGGCGATCCTCGACAACACCTGGTCGCTGGCGTGGTACGAGCGGGTGGTCCGTCACCTGCACGTGGTCGCGGACCGGCGCGGAGTGTTCCGGCTCGGCGCGGTCCGCCTCAGGGTCGCCGACCTGTTCGCGCGGGAGACCGCCGAGGAGGAGCGCACGTACCCGGCGACGTACGTGGTGCGGCCGCGGACCCTGCCCGTGCAGGAGCGCATCACCCCGCGCGCCTCGCTGGGGGAGCGGGTGGCGCCCATGAGCCTCTTCCGGGACCCCGCGCTCTTCGCCGGCGTCCGTCCGTATCAGCCGGGCGACCCGCTCCGCCAGGTGCACTGGAAGGCCACGGCGCGCACCGGGCGGACCGTCGTGAAGCGCTTCGACCCGTCGCGCCAGCGGGAGCTGCTGCTCGCGATCGACATCCAGACGGTTGAGGGGCCGCACTGGCTGATGGCCTACGACGAGCAACTCCTGGAGGGGCTGTGCGTCGCCGCCGCATCGCTGGCACGGCAGACGCTCGCGGAAGGCGCCGAGTGCGGACTCGTGGCAGCCGCGTACGCGGGAACCCCGCAGCCCGTAGTCTGGATCCCGCCTTCCGCGGGGCCGGGCCAGCTGGGCCGGATCACCGACGCGCTGGCCCGGCTGAGCCCCGGGGCGTCGGCCCCGTACGAGCACGTGCTGGCGTCGCTGCCGCGCCGGGTGGGGGCCGGAGCGACGGTCGTGGCACTGTCGGCGCGCCAGCCCGCGTCCTTCCTGGCGGTCCTGCGGCGGCTCGCCCGGACCGGGTACGCGGTGCAGCTGGTGTCGATGGGCCCCGACGCGGGGGTGCACGCGGCCACCGCGCGTGCCAACGGCGTCCCGGCCCGCACGGCCGAGCTCCGGCCGGACTGGCGGACGAGCGATGCGCTGGTCGTCGGCGCTTGACGCGCTGCCGATCGCCCTCGACGCCGTTGTCGAGGGCGCCTGGCTCGCGATCGCGTACCTGGTGCTGCAGGTCCTGGGGGCGCACGGGTCGATCCTGCTCGGGCCCGTCCAGTTCGCCGCGCTCGCCGCGGTGGGTCTCCTGCTCGGCCGAGGCGCGCTGTCCCGGGGGAATGGCGGCGCAGTGGCGCTGGTCGCGGTCGTCGCGGCGGTGGCCGGCTGGTTGCTCGCTCCCGAGGTGCGCGACGCACTGCTCGCCGGAGACGTCAACCGGGCGCTCGGATTCCACGCGGGTGGCTGGCTCGCGGGTGTCGCGGTGGTGCGTGGCGCGATTCACGGGGAGTCGTACGAGGACGACGAGGTGGCGTCGCGCCTCCTCGCGTGGGGCCTCCCCTCGCTCGCCGTGCCGTGGCTCCTGGCGCAGGTCGCCACACCGGCGGCCCGCGCGGCGTTCGCGGAGCCCGCGTTCGTCGCGACGCTCACCTTCGTGGTGACCGCCCTCCTCTCGCTCGCCGTTGCCCGGCTGGATGCGCTCGGGGCCGGGTCGGGTGTCGACTGGCGCCGCAATCGATCGTGGCTGCTGGTCCTCGGCCTGATCGTGGCCGGCACGGTGCTGGTTGGCCTGCCACTGGCGGTGGCGCTGGGGGTGCCGCTCGACGCCGCCGTCAGGGGTGCGCTCGGGCCGCTGTGGATCGTGTTCGCGGTGGCAGTGGCGCTGCTGGCGATCCCCGCGGGTCTGCTCGCGGCGGGACTCGTCGCACTCTTCCGCGCGATCCTGCACCCGAGCCAGACGCCCTCGCAGCAGGCACCGGCCGGCGCAGCGATCCAGGCCCCTCAGCTGGCGCCGGGATCCGGGCTGGTCTTCACCATCGCGGTCGTCGTCGCGATCCTGGGCCTTCTCGCGCTGGTTGCCTGGCGGCTCTGGCCCGGGCGCGGACCGCAGCACCGGATCGAAGACGAGGAGCGCGGCATCGTCATACCCCAGGGATCGCTCCATGTCGGCCTTCCGATGCCGCGGTGGCACCGTCCGTCCCGGGTGCCAGCACCGTCCGATGCCGTGACCGCGTACGTGGCCACCGTGGACGACCTGGCGGGGCATCCCGGCCTTGCCCGGGCCGTGGACGAGACACCGGCCGGGCACGCCCGCCGGCTACGCCTCGACGGGCGTGGCATGGTGCCACTCGACCTGCTGGCCGCCGACTACCAGCTGGCGCGGTACGCGTGCCGCGGGCTGACCCGGGCCGAGGACCGGCGCGGTGTCGCTCGATGGTGGAGGGTGCGCGCGATTGCCGGGGCCGGCTCTGCTGGCCCCGGCTCTGCTGGCGCTGCCTCTCCGGGCGCGGGCTCGACTGGCTCCGGATCGGCCCCTGCCGGCCGGGCAAACGCCGGGCCGTCGGCCCCCGGCCCGGGGGCCAGCCGGT
>JAJYDP010000489.1 GCA_021777365.1 Chloroflexota bacterium
AGGCAGTCAAATGGCAGAGAGGCCCGCACTGTATGGCGGGATGCCGGTCAGGACGTCCCCGTTCCCGTCCTGGCCCGAGTTCGGCAACGAAGAAGAGACGCTGCTGCTCGAGGCCCTTCGGTCGGGCCATTGGGGGTCGCTCGATGGTCATCTCGTCGCGGATCTCGAGCGCGAGTTCGCCGCCCTGCAGGGCTCGCGGTTCGGCATCAGCGTCTCGAACGGAACGATGGCGCTGGTCGTGGCCCTCAAGGCCCTCGGGATCGAACGCGGGGACGAGGTCCTCGTGCCGCCGTACACGTTCATCGCGACGGCGAGCGCGGCGCTCATGCTGGGTGCCATCCCCGTGTTCGTCGACGTGGAACTCGACACCCTGCTCATCGATCCAACGAAGATCGACGCGGCCGTCACGCCTCGCACCAGGGCGATCATCCCCGTGCACCATGCCGGGAGCCCCGTCGACATGGACCGCGTTCTCGCGGCCGCGCGGCGACACAACCTGCGGGTCGTCGAGGATGCGGCCCAGGCCGCCGGTGCGGCCTGGAAGGGCCGGCCAGTCGGCGCCATTGGCGACATCGGCACGTTCAGCTTCCAGTCCTCCAAGGTCATCAACAGCGGCGAGGGCGGGATGATGCTGACGAACGACCCGGCGCTGGAGGAGATGCTGTGGTCGCTGCGCAACGTCGGTCGCCGACGCGGCGGCGAGTGGTACGAGCACGTGCGGCTCGGCTGGAACCTGCGGATCACGGAGTTCCAGGCAGCCGTCGCGCTGGCCCAGATGCGGCGGATGCCCGCGCAGCGTGAGCGTCGCGCCGCCTCGGCCTCGTACCTCACCGAACAGCTGCAGCAGATCCCGGATGTCAACGCCGTCCGGGTGCCCGACGGGGTGACCGCCCACAGCTGGTACACGTATCACTTCCGCTGGCTCGGCGCCGAGCATGGCGGGCTGCCGAAGATGGAGTTCGCGCGCGCGCTGCGCGCGGAGGGCATCCCCGTCTTCCACGGCTACGTGCCCCTCAACCGGAACGAGGCCGTCTGCGACGAGATCGCGCGCCTCGGAGGCCACGCGCCGGATCCCTGCCCCGCGGCGGAGCGAGCCGCGGCCGACGAGGTCCTGATGTTCTCGCTGCCGATCCTGATGGGGGAGCGGCGCGACCTCGACGATGTCGTGACGGCCGTTGCGAAAATTGCCGCCCACCGAGCTGGATGATGGCCACCGTCGGGTATCTCATCGTCGGAGCCGGCGCAATCTCGACCCAGCACGTCGAGGCGATTCGCGCCACGGACGGGGCGAGCGTAGCCGGCCTGTGCGACGCGAGCGCGGAACGCGCGAGGGCGGCCGGAGAGCGGTGGGGCGTGCCCTGGTCGACGGATCTGGAGGAGGCACTCGCATGGGGGGGCGTCGACGCGGCTGTCATCTGCACGCCCTCCGGGCTCCATGCCGAGCACGCGCTCGTCGCACTGCACGCGGGCAGGCACGTGCTGATCGAGAAGCCGATCGCACTGGGCCTCGCGGACGCGGACCGCGTCGTGGCGGAAGGCCGTGCCCGCGGCCTGGTGGTCTCGACCGTCAGTCAGCGTCGTTTCGAGCCCGCGATCCAGGAGATCAGGCGCGTCCTGTCGTCCGGCGTGCTCGGCCCGATCGCGTACGTCGAGGGCGCCACGCTCGACTACCGGCCGCAGCAGTACTACGCGAGCGGCGCGTGGCGCGGCACACGCGCGCTCGACGGCGGCGCGCTGATGAACCAGGGCATCCACATGGTCGACCTGGTGCGGTGGCTCACGGGCCCGATCGTCCGCGTGGCCGGCCAGACGGCGACGGTGGCGAAGCAGATGGAGGCGGAGGACACGGCAGCCGCGGCCGTCGCCTTCGCGAGCGGCGCGCTCGGCTCGTTGGTCGCGACGACGTCGGCGTACCCCGGCGTGCCACACGACCTCCGGATCCACGCGGACCGTGGGTACGTGCACTTGAGGGGCGAGGAGATCGCGGGCTGGGAGGTGGACGGCGTCGCGCGGCCGTCGACCCCGATGGAGCCCGACACCGGCGCGGGCGCCGCCACCTGGGGGACAACGTTCGTCGGCCACGCCCGCCAGTACGAGGACGTCACGCGCGCGATCCTCGACCATCGCGCCCCCGCCATCACCGGCCTCGACGGCCGCAACACCCTGGCAGTCGTCCTTGCCGTCTACGAGTCGGCGGCCACCGGACGAGTCGTTGAACTGACAGAGATCGGAGAAGAACTATGAAGGTGGGTGCGGCCAGGGTCGACATCACGCCGCCGCTCGGTCTGCGGATGCAGGGGTTCGAGACCAGGACCGCCGGTGCGACGGGGGTACACGACCCCCTGCACGCGCGTGTACTCGCGTTCGAGGGGCCCGACGAGCCGGCGGTGCTGGTGGTCGCGGACCTTCTCCAGATCGACGATCGGCTGCAGGGCATCATCGCAGACGAGGTCCGGCGGCGGACCGGGCTCGACAGGGACCACCTGCAGCTTGCCGGCACGCATACGCACAGCGGCCCGGACTTCGCGGAGCCGACCGACTACGAGCTGTCGGCCGGCAGGAGGATCGCCGCAGCGGTCGAGGAGGCCTGGAACGCACGACGTCCGGCGGTCGCGGCCGTCGGTGCCGCCCCCGTGACGGGGATCGGCAAGAACAGGCGGCATCCGCACGATGGACCCGTGGACGACGACGTCACGGTCCTGCGGATCGATAACGAGCAGGGCGCGCCCATCGCCACGCTCGTCAACTACAGTTGCCATCCGACCACGCTCGGCCCGGACAACCTCCTCTACTCGGCGGACTATCCCGGCGTCGTGTGCCGGCTGGTCGACGAACGGGTCGGCGGCGTCTCCGTCTTCAGCACGGGGGCGCAGGGGGACGTGAACCCCGGGGGGTACTCCCCGGAGGACAGCATGATCGGGATCGTCGCGCCCTGGCGGACGTTCGAATCGGCCGAGCGGTATGGGTCCGCGATCACCGACGTGGCCGTCGACCTGCGACGGCGTCTCGAGCCCTCGCCCACCGACGACGTCTGGGCGCGCGCACGCGTCCTGGAGCTGCCCCGGCGAGAGCTGCCCTCGGTCGAGGAAGCCGAGCGGGCCGTCGACGACGCGACCAGGCTGGTCGCGAGTGCTCGACCCCTGCGGTCTCTCCAGGTCACGCATGCGGCGCTGCTCGCCGAGGCCCACGCCCGCCTGGTGCTGGAGCATGCGTCCCGTCCCGATCGCTACGGTCCGGTGCACGTTCGCGTCAGCGCGCTGGGCCTGGGACCGGCGACACACGTCGGGATCCAGGGCGAGCTCTTCACCGGGCTGGGCATGGACATCAAGCGCGGCCTCGGGGCGGGTCGGACGTTCGTCGCGGTTCTGTGCGACGGGACGATCGGGTACATCCCGACGCGCGATGCCTACGCCGAGGGCGGGTATGAGCCATCCGCGAGCCCTCTTGCGCCAGGCGGCGGTGAGGCCATCGTCGAGGCAACCATCGCGCTGGGGACGGCAAGGCAGGGAGCGCCGGTGCGATGAGCAACTCAGGAGGACACGCCACGGACACGTCCACCCGCTACGTCTTCAGCACCGACGAGACGATCCGCTACAGGTTCCCCACTCACACAAACCTCCTGATCATGGACAGGGCGGAGTCGGCCACGTCGGAGGCCTTCTGGGTCGTCCTCGAACCAGGCGAGGCTCCGCCGTTGCACGTGCATCCCGACGCCGAGCAGCTGTTCTTCGTCTCCGAGGGTGCGGCCGTGTTGCGCATCGGACCCGACGGCTCGACCATGATGGACGTCGAGTCGGGCGACCTGGTTCGGATTCCACCGGGGACCTATCACTCGGTCAAGGCCGCGGGCAACGCTCGAGTCGTGTACCTCAGCGTCGATTGTTTCGTCGGCGGCAGGCCGGCCACCGAACCGACCTGGGAGAGCCACGTTCGCGTCCTGTGCGCCGAGAACGGTTGGTCCTTCGAAGGAGTCCGCGAGGGCCCGTCGAGCGCGCCGTGATCGTGTGACGCCATTTCGCTCAAGACAAACACGGGTCGAACCGGCGACGAGAGCCGACCGCGTCGCGACCAGGAAGTCGTGGAGGTAGCAGCCGTGGTGACCTACTTGCGAGACGTGTCCGTCGCCAAGGAGCCGGGTGTGGATTACCGGCACCTGGCCGAGACGAGGAAGCTGGCATCATCGCACGTTAGCGTGCTCCCGGGCGGCAAAGTCCCGCGGCACACGCACACGGACGAGGAGCAAGTTTATTACGTCCTCCGGGGGCGTGGCGAGCTTGAACTGGCGGGGGAGATCCACGCGCTCGAGCCCGACACGTTCGTGTTCATCCCGCTCGGCAGCGAGCACGAGGTCAGGAACCTCGGCACGGAGCCGCTCGACTACGTGTACGTCGTCGCCTTCGTGCCGCCGAGGGGTTGACCGTCAGTGCGAGCTTGGCGAGATCGGGTCAGGGGGCGTCAGTAGGGCGGGTGGCGGCATTATGCTCGACCATATCGAGGCGCAGATGGGTTTGTTCGACCT
>JAJYDP010000490.1:0-665 GCA_021777365.1 Chloroflexota bacterium
CAGCGTAACCATGCGTAGAAGACCATCGGTGAGCCGTGTGCGGGAGAACCGCTTGCACGGTTCGAAAGGAGGATGGGGAACCGGGCCTGCTTGTCAGGCACCGCGCCCCTGACCACCAATGCCCTCCTATCGAGCACCGCGCGGCACCCGCGACCTGCTGCCCGCCGAGCGGCCGGCGTGGGAGCGCCTGTCGTCCCTCGCCGGCGATCTCGCCCGTCGCTACGGGTACGCCGGGATCGAGACTCCGCTGTTCGAGCAGACCGCGGTGTTCGAGCGAGGCGTCGGCGAGGCCACCGACATCGTGGAGAAGGAGCTCTTCCGCATCCAGCCCCGGACCGAGGAGGCGGAATCCTGGTCCCTCCGGCCCGAGGGGACCGCCGGCATCGTGCGGGCGTACGTGCAGCACGGTATGCACACCCTGCCCCAGCCGGTGCGCGTGCAGTACGTCGGGCCGATGTTCCGGTACGACCGGCCGCAGGCGGGGCGGTACCGGCAGTTCTGGCAGTGGGACGTGGAGGCGATCGGCGATCCCGGCCCCGCCAGCGACGCCGAGATCGTGGAGCTGGGATACCGCTTCTACACCGAGGCGGGCCTCTCGAACGTGAAGGTGCTGCTGAACTCGATCGGCGACCCCGCCTGCCGGCCGGCGTACATCGCCGAGCTCA
>JAJYDP010000490.1:675-2248 GCA_021777365.1 Chloroflexota bacterium
CGCGTACTTCGGGGCGCGCCTCGACCGGCTGCCCGACCTGGAGCGCGCGCGCCTGTCGGCCAACCCGCTGCGCCTGCTCGACTCGAAGGACCCCGACATGGCGGCGCTCATCGCAGCCGCCCCGCGCATGGTCGACCGGTTGTGCGACGCCTGCCGGGCCCACTTCGACGCGGTGTGTGAGCACCTCGACGCCCTGGGCGTGCCGGTGCGGCCGGAGCCCGCGCTGGTCCGGGGCCTCGACTACTACACGCGGACCGCCTTCGAGTACTACCGCGAAGGTGCCGAGGGCCAGCAGCAGGCGCTCGGCGGGGGCGGACGCTACGACGGCCTCGTCCAGCTGCTGGGCGGCAAGCCGACACCCGGGATCGGGTTCGCGCTGGGGATCGACCGCGTGGTCCTGGCGCTCGCGGAAGAGGGGCGGGAGTCGCCCACCGCGCCCGGCCCGTCGGCGTTCGTCACCAGCGCGGATCCCGCCGACACGGTGGCGCGCCTGCGGTTCGCGACCCGGCTGCGCGGGGACGGGATCGCCGCCCGTGCCGACCTCGGGAAGCGCCGCCTGGCACGCCAGCTGGAACAGGCGTCGCGCGAGGGTGCCCACTTCGCCGTGATCCTGGGCGACGAGCTGCGCGACGGCATGGTGCAGCTGCGAGACCTGCGCTCGGCATCCCAGCATCCGGTGCCGGTCTCGGAGCTCGCACGCGAGATCGAGCGGGGTGAGGGCTCCCACCGGCACGGCTGACCGTGACGCCATCCCGTACGATGTGGAGCCATGACCGACACTACCGTGTCGTCGCACGCCCTCGACGACCTTGCCACGCCCTACCGAACCAACACCTGCGGCGACCTGCGGGGATCCGACGCCGGCCGTGAGGCCCGTCTGGCGGGCTGGGTGCACCGCCGGCGCGACCACGGCCATCTGATCTTCCTCGACCTGCGGGACCGGCACGGGATCACCCAGGTGGTGGTCGATGAGCAGGAGTCGCCGGATGCCCATGCCGCCGCCGCGCGGGTCCGCGCCGAGTTCGTGGTGTCGGTCGCCGGCACGGTCGTCCGCCGGCTGGCCGGCACCGAGAACGCCCGGCTCGCGACCGGCGACGTGGAGCTGCGGGCGAGGGACCTCGAGATCCTGTCCGAGGCGAAGACGCCGCCGTTCTACATCAACGAGCCGGATGCGCCGGTCGAGGAGTCCGTGCGGCTGCGCTACCGGTACCTGGACATCCGGCGCGAGCCGATGCGGGACCGGCTGCTGCTGCGCTCGAACCTCGTGCGCGCCATTCGCGATGCCCACCATCGGGCCGGCTTCGTCGAGATCGAGACCCCCATCCTCATCAAGTCGACCCCGGAGGGCGCACGCGACTTCGTCGTGCCGAGCCGGCTGCAGCCGGGCACCGTGTACGCGCTGCCCCAGAGCCCGCAGCAGCTCAAGCAACTGCTGATGGTGGCCGGGATGGACCGCTACTTCCAGATCGCGCGGTGCTTTCGCGACGAGGATCTGCGGGGTGACCGGCAGCCGGAGTTCACCCAGCTCGACCTCGAGATGAGCTTCGTGCGCGAGCAGACCGTGATGGACTTC
>JAJYDP010000490.1:2258-4517 GCA_021777365.1 Chloroflexota bacterium
CGGCTCCAGGACGTCCCGTTCCCGCGCTTCACGTACGAGCAGGCGCTGGAGCGCTTCGGATCCGACAAGCCGGACCTGCGGTTCGGGATGGAGTTGGTGGACCTCGCTCCGGCGCTGCAGGCGAGAGGTGGGGCCGGCCAGTCCGCGGGCGGAGCGGCGCCGGAGACGGGATTCCGCGTCTTCGACGAGGCGATCGCCGGCGGCGGACGCGTGAAGGGGGTCGTGGCGCCCGGCATGGCCGCCGCGAGCCGCCGCGACATCGACGAGCTGGCGGCGTTCGCCCGCCGGTACGGCGCGCAGGGGCTGGTGCACGTGTCGGTGGACGGCGACGGCACGGTCCACTCGCCAGTGGGCAAGTACCTGGGCGAAGAACGGCTGCAGGCGATGGTGGTGGCCGCCGGCGCGGCTCCCGGCGACCTGCTGCTGGTGGTCGCCGATCAGCCGGCAGTGACCGCCGACGTGCTCGGGAGGCTGCGCCGCGAACTGGGCGAGCGACTCGGCCTGGCCGACCCGAACGTGCTGGCGTACTGCTGGGTCCACCGCTTCCCGATGTACCAGTGGGACGCGGACAACGGCCGCTGGGACGCCACACACAACCCGTTCTCCGGCGTAGTGCCCGAGGATGAGCCGCTGCTGGTGACCGCCTCGGGCGACCCGTACCGGCCGTCCCCGGAGGATCCGGCGGGGCGCGCGCGGGCCATGCAGTACGACATCGCGCTGAACGGCTGGGAGCTCGGCGGCGGCTCGGTACGGATCCACCGGCGGGAGCTGTTGGAGCGGAGCTTCGCGCTGCAGGGCTACTCGCAGGAACGGATGCACGGCCTGTTCGGAGGAATCCTGGAGGCGTTCGAGTACGGCGCGCCACCGCACGGCGGGATCGCGCTCGGCATCGACCGGTGGGCGGCGCTGCTCGCGGACCAGACCAACATCCGCGAGGTGATGGCGTTCCCCAAGACCTCGTCGGGAACCGACCTGATGCTCGAGGCTCCCTCGGCGCCGGACCCGGCGCAGTACGCGGAGCTGGGGCTGCGGTACGTCGGCGCGCCTTCCGCCGGGGACGCGCCAGTCGCGACGCCCGGCGCGTAGCCCGTCACGCACCGGGCGGCCGTGGACTGGGTCGGGGCCGTCGCGCGACACCCGCGGTCGGGGGCCCTGGCGGGCGCGCTGTGCATCGCGTTCTCGGGGATCCTCTTCCGGTTCTCGGGGACCACGCCCGCCACCGCGACGGTCTTCCGCTGCCTCTACGCGCTGCCCTTCCTGGCGCCGCTCGCGCTGGTGGAACGACGCAGGCTGGGACCTTTCGGACGCCGCGGGCACGTCGTCGCCGGGCTTGCCGGGCTCTTCTTCACAGCGGATCTCCTGGCCTGGCAGCACGCGGTCCTGGAGGTGGGAGCCGGCCTGGCGACCGTGCTGGCGAACCTCCAGGTCGTCGTGGTCGCCGCCGTGGCGTGGGTGGCGCTGCGCGAGCGGCCGTCTCGGGGGGTCCTGGCGTCGATGCCGGCAATGCTCGTGGGCGTGGTGCTGATCTCGGGGCTCGTCGGCGGCCGGGCCTACGGGGCCGACCCCCACCTCGGCGCGGTCCTCGGCATCGTCTCCGCGATCGCGTACGCCGGGTACCTGCTGCTGGCGCGGCAGGGCAACCCCGGCGGGCTCCGCCCCGCGACCATCCTCTTCGACGCGAGCGCCGCCACGGTCGTGGCCGGGGCTCTCGCCGGCACGCTGCTCGGCGAGTTCGACCCGGTCCCATCCTGGCCGGCGCATGGCTGGCTGCTGCTCCTGGCCCTGACGGCCCAGGTCGCCGGGTACCTGCTGATCGCGGCGTCGCTGCCGCGCCTGCCCGCCGCGCTCACCTCGGCGATCCTGCTCGCGCAGCCCGTGACGACGGTCTTCCTGGGCGCGGCGCTGCTGGGCGAGGCCCCCTCGATCGTCCAGCTCGGCGGGGTGGCGCTGATCGTGGTGGGGCTCGTGGCCGCCAACGTCCGGCCCCGGGCGAGTGCCGTCGCGCGCGGGCCGCTGGCCGAACCCGGAGGCGTCGCCGCGCCCTGACCAGGGTCAGCCCGGGAGTCCGGCGCCCCCGGCGCCTCCGGCGCCCTCGCGTGCCTCGCCCAGCAGCAGCTCGACGATGACGGTGTCCCGCCAGGCGCCGTCGAGCCTGCTGTGCCGCCGGTACGTGCCCACCTCGCGGAACCCGAGCCGCGCGCACAGCCGCCGGCTCGCGACGTTCTCCGGGAAGATGCGCGACACGAGCTTCCAGAACCC
>JAJYDP010000491.1 GCA_021777365.1 Chloroflexota bacterium
GCGGCTCATCGCTGACGATCAGTCTCGCGGCCGTCGGCATCCTGCTCTCCATCTCCCGCGAGACACTGCCCCGAGGAACGTGGACCGATGCGGATCCTGATCGCGGGGGGCGGGACGGGCGGACACGTCTACCCGGCGCTCGCCGTCGCCCGCTCACTGCGCGAACATCGCGACGGCCTTGACCTGCGCTGGATCGGTGGCCACCGTGGGCTGGAGGCCCGCGTGGTGTCGGGCGCCGGTATTCCGGTGACCAGGCTGATGCTGCGATCGCTGCGCACGGCCGACGTCTCGCTGCCCGCGCTGGTCGACCCGGTCAGGCTGGGTGCGTCGTTTCCGCAGGCGATGGCGCTCGTGGGCGGGCTCCGCCCGGCGGCCATCTTCACCACCGGCGGGTACGTGGCGCTACCGGTCGTGGCGGCCGCCACGGCGCTCCGGGTGCCGGTGCTGCTCTGGGAAGGCAACGTGATCCCGGGACGCAGCGTCCGGGCCATCGCCCGGCTGGCCCGCGAGCTGGCAGTCAGCTTCCCGGAGACCTGCCGGCACCTGCCCGGGAGCTGCCACGTCACGGGGACACCGATCCGCGACCTTTCGTCCGTGGACCGGCTCGCCGCGCGCCGCCACTTCGAGATCCCGGCGGATGCCCGCGCGGTGCTGATCTTCGGGGGATCCCAGGCCGTGCAGCGGTTCGATTCGGCCGTCGAGCAGGCGCTTCCCGAGCTGGCGGCCCGCGCGATCGTGGTGCACGTCACCGGCGAGTCGGCGTACGCGGCCGCGCTGGCACGGCGCGAGGCGCTGCCGGACGCGCTCCGGGAGCGGTACCGGCCCTACCCGTTCCTCCGCGAGGAGATGGGGGACGCGCTCGCCGCGGCCGACCTGGTGGTGGGTCGCGCCGGGTCCTCCACGATCGCCGAGGTGACCGCGCTCGGCACCCCGCTGGTCCTCGTGCCGTACCCGCACGCGGCCGGTCACCAGGCGGCCAACGCGCGCGCGGTGGCCGAGTCCGGCGCGGCGCTCGTGATCGCCGACGAGGCGTTCGACGGCACCGCGCTCCTCGACGCGGTGGGCATCCTGGGGAATCCCCGGCGTCACCTCGAGATGAGCAGCGCCAGCCGGTCGCTGGCCCGGCCCGGCGCCGCCGATGCGGTCGCGATGCTGGTCCTTGCGCTCGCCGACCGGCGGCCGCTCCCGTCCGACGCCGAGGTCGAGGCGATCAGCAGAGGCATGGCCGCGTGAAGGCAGAGGCATGGCTGCACGGCCGGCGGGGCACGGCGGCGTGACGGCGGGCGCAGCGCGCAGGCTCGCGGACGAGGAGAAGCTCCGCCTCGGCACGGAGATCCAGCGCCGCGTGGGTGTCAGGACCTCGCGTGACGAACCGCTGGCGCGCTTCACCACGATGCGCGTCGGCGGACCGGCGGACCTGTTCGCGGTGGCCCACAACCTCTTCGAGCTGCGCGGGCTCGCCCGGTTCGCCCGTGCGCGCGACCTGCCGCTGTTCCTGCTGGGCCGCGGGTCCGACTTGGTGATCTCCGATCGCGGCATCGGGGGCCTGGTGATCCAGGTGCGCGCCGAGGGCGCCCGAGTGGAGGGGAGCCGGGTCACGGTCGAGGCGGGCGTTCCGATGGCGCGGCTGGCCACGATCGCGAAGGACGCCGGGCTCACGGGGGTGGAGTTCGCGCTTGCCATACCCGGGACCGTCGGTGGGGCGGTGTGGGCCAACGCCGGCGCCCACGGGTCCGACATCCGGGGCGTGCTGGTCGAGGCCAGCGTGATATCCGGCGAGGACGGGGCGGAGGCGGCCCTCGGCGCGGACGGCCTGGGGCTGGCATACCGGGAGAGCCGGCTCAAGCATCGCGGCGAGGGGTTCCCGGACGTCGTGACGTGGGCCACCTTCGGGCTGGTGCCGGCGGAACCCGGGGCGATCGAGGCCCGGCTCGACGAGATCCGCCGGTGGCGCCGCGCCCACCAGCCGCTGGGGCTCCCGTCGGCGGGGAGCGTGTTCCGGAACCCGGAGCAGGGGCCATCGGCGGGTGAGCTGATCGACCGGGCGGGCCTCAAGGGACGCCGGGTGGGCGGCGCGAGCGTGAGCCAGAAGCACGCGAACTTCATCGTGAACGACGGGCACGGCACAGCCGCCGACGTGCGCCGCCTCGCCGAGCTGGTGGGGCGCGAGGTGGCGGACCGGTTCGGGATCGTCCTGTGGCCGGAGGTCGTGTTTGCTGGCGACTGGTCGGGCTGGGAGGAGGACGCCGCGTGACCGCCGCACCGACCCTCCCCGTCGCGGTGCTCCTGGGCGGCCCCTCCGCCGAACACGACGTGTCGCTGGTGTCCGGGCGCGCCATCGCCGCAGCGCTCGCCGGCGCCGGGCACCCCGTCGACGGCTGGCTGATCGGGCTCGACGGAACGTGGTGGCGGCTTCCCGGTACCGCACTCGACCGGTCCATCCCCACGACCGCCTACGACGACCCGCCATCGCTCGGTGCGGAGGGCCCCTTCACGGCGGCGCACGCGCTGGACATTCTCGCCGCCCACGTGCCGGCGCCCATCGTGTTCATCGCGCTGCATGGCCCATACGGCGAGGACGGCACCGTCCAGGCGCTGTGCGAGGCGGCGGGCCTCGTGTACACCGGCGCCGGGGTGGCCGCGTCGGCCGTCGGCATGGACAAGAGCCTCTTCAAGCGGCTCGCCGCCGCCCTCGGCCTCCCGGTGGTCCCGTGGCGCGACGTGACCCTGGCCGCTCTCGAGACGGACCGTGAGGCGGCGCTCGCCGGGCTCGCGGAGTTCGCCCGCTCGCTGCCGGATCCCCGGCTGATGATCAAGCCGGCCCGCCTCGGCTCGAGCGTGGGGATGACCATCGTCCACCATCCCGGCGACGCGGCCGAACTGGCCGCCGCGCTGGACGGGGCGCTCCGGTTCGACGACCGTGTGGTGGCGGAGGCGTACCTGGACCACCCCCGCGAACTCGAGATGGCGGTGCTCGGCAACGGGTTGGAGGACCTGGAGAGCCACGGGCCCGGCGAGGTGTTCCCCGGTCACGAGTTCTACGACTATGTGGCGAAGTACTCGACGGGCGTCTCCCGGACATCCGGGCGCGCGGACGTGCCCGTGGCGCTGTGCGAACGGATCCACGCCGTCGCGAGGGAGGCGTTCCTGGCGATCGGTTGCGAGGGCTTCGCGCGGGTCGACTTCCTGCTCGCCGGCGAGACGCTGTACCTGAACGAGATCAACACCATCCCTGGGTTCACGCCGATCAGCCTGTTCCCGATCGTGTGCGCGGCCGATGGCCGCGATTTCACGGACGTGTGCCGGCACATCCTGGCGCTGGCGCTGGATCGCGAGCGGCGCCGGCCGGGGCGCACCCTGTCCCGGGCGGATCTGCCATGACCGCGGGACCTGGGCCGCGCACCGCCGCGTGCGGGGAGCCGCCATGACGCTCCCGTTGCGCCGCGCGTCCCGCCGCCGATCCCCCGGGGTCCGCCGCGCGTCCGCGGGCTTCCCGGCCCGTCGGATCGCCGCGGCCGTGGTGGCGGTGGCTGCGCTGGCGGCGATCTACGGCGCCGGGGCCTCACCTGCGTTCCAGCTCCGCCAGCTGGACGTCGAAGGGGCCCGGTACACGTCCGTCGCCTCGGTGGACGCCGCGCTCGGGCTCGACTCCGTGCCGCACCCCAACCTGTTCTCGCTGGACACGGCGCGGGCGCGGCGGTCGCTGCTGGCCCTGCCGGCCGTGACCGACGCCCGTCTGAGCGTGGACCTGCCCGATCGGCTCGTCGTCCGGATCGCGGAGCGCCAGCCCATCATGGTGTGGGCGTCCTCGGACCAGCGCTGGCTGGTGGACGTCGCGGGCGTCGTGATCGGCCCCGCGACCGCCGGAGACCCGTCCGCCGCCGGGTTGCCGGTCTTCGCCGATGACCGGAGCGGCCGGAGCCCCCTCGCGCCGGGCGACACGATCGACGCCACCGACCTGGCCGTCGCCCGCCGCCTGGGCGCCCTCACGCCGGAGATGCTGGGGAGCCGGGCCGCCAGTCTCTCGTTCGAGATCACGGACTCGGATGGGTTCACGGTCGCGGCCGCCCCCAAGGGCTGGCTCGCGATCTTCGGGATGTACACCACCACGCTCCGGCCGCCCGACCTGATCCCGGCCCAGGTCCAGTGCCTGCGCAGCCTGCTCGCGCAGGTCGGCGAACGGAAGGTGACCGCGGTGTACCTGTTCCCGGAGGGCGACCAGTGCGGCACCTACACGCGCGGGTCATGATGGTGCCTGCGGGCGGGACGCGGCTGCCGCCGCACACCCGCCTTGCCGCACCTGCTCAGGGTCGAGTAGCCTTGCCGTGTCCGATTGCGAGGAGGTGGGGACAACGTGTGGATCCCGCTGGCGGGGCTGCTCGTCGGCGTTCTGCTGGCCCTCGTCCTCCGCATCAACGTCAGCTTCGAGCTCGCCCGGTACTCGGCGGTCGCGATCCTGGCGGCGCTGGACTCCGTGCTCGGGGCGATCCGGGCGGAGCTGGATGGCAGCTA